>NZ_JBPQTX010000011.1:0-50120 GCF_051386555.1 Streptomyces sp. URMC 126 | reverse complement strand
GTGTATAAGAGACACCTCCCCCGCCGCGCCCTCCGACTCGCCCACGGTCCCGGCGCGCCCGTCCCGCTTCCTGCTGGTGCTGCCGGACCGGGAGGCCGCCGAGGAGGCGGCCGAGCGGTGCGCCGCCGAACACCCGCTGGACGAATCGCCGCAGATCGTCCGCGAGGCGCTGGCCGGCGAGGACGACGCGGAGGACGCCCAGTGGCTGGTCGTACTGGAGGACCCGGACGGCGCGCTGGACCCGGCCGCGCTGCGAGCGCTCGCCGAGGAGTACGAGGGCTGGGTCGAGACGGACTGACCGTCCTCCCCGCCGGCGCCCGCCGCACGGAAGGACACCGCCGGAACCGGACGACGCGCTGAAGGGAAATGGGGACGGAATGTCGACACCCGCATGGTGGGAGGACTTCGTCGCGGCCAGTGCCGTGCTCGCGGTTCGCGACCGGACCCAGGTCGGAGAATGGCGCGGAGAACCGCCGACCGGCGAGTGGGGTCTCCCCGTGGAGGCCGACGAGGACGACGTTCCTCCGCTGACCACGCGCCTGGGCGGCCTCGCACGATCATTCGCCGAGCACGCTTCCCGCATGGACCCGCGGGAGCGGAGGCGGGCGCTCGACGTGCTGGAGGAGGTCCTGACGACCGGCGGTGAGAAGGACGCCACGGCCGTGGTCACCGGCTTCTTCGAGGCGCTGCTCATGGCGGCGGACCGCGGGTTCGACCTGCGGTCGGTGTGGGACGACCTGGGTCCCGAGTCCCGTTCGGCCTGCCTGACCCTCGACGAGTTCTGGGGCACCGAGTCCTCCGACCGGATGCGCTGATCACCGCACGGCCTCCTCTTCGGGTGGTTCGGTCGAGGGGTACGACGGCCCGGTCGGGACGGTCCGGTCCGCCTCCTCCCCCGCCCCGGCGGCCGGCTTCCCGAGTCCGTGCCGCCCAGAACGGCGTCGGCCGCGTCCGTCACCGCCACCGGCCCGTCCCGGTCCGTCCGGAGCACCACGGCCCCCTCCGTCCGGAGGGCGGTGAGCGTACGCCGCGCGGGGTGCCCGTACGGGTTGTCCGCTCCCGCCGAGACGACGGCCAGCCGAGGCCGCGCCCGGTGCAGCAGCTCGGGGTCCTGATGGGCCGAGCCGTGGTGTGCGACCTTCAGGACGTCCACCGCGGGCAGCTCCGGATGCCGTTCCAGGAGGGCGTGCTGGGCGGGTGGTTCCAGGTCGCCGAGCAGCAGGAGGGTCAGTTCCGCCGTGCGGACGAGCAGGGTGACGCTGGCGTCGTTGGCCCCGGCCTCCGCCTCGGCCGCCTCGCCCGGGGCCGGCGGCCACAGCACCTCCCAGGACAGCGGACCGAGACGGCCGCGTTCCCCGGGTGCCGCCGCGACGACCGGAACGCCCGCGCGGCGCGCCTCACGGCGGACGAACGCGGCCTGCCCGGGCGGCTCCTCGAACGGGGTGCCCTCGATCGTCCCCACCGTCCTGCCGCGCAGCACGCCGGGCAGCCCGTCCACGTGGTCGGCGTGGTAGTGCGTCAGCAGCAGGATCGGCACGGCCCGCACCCCCAGGACGCGCAGACAGCGGTCGACGGCGCTCGGTTCGGGTCCGGTGTCCACGACGACGGCCGCGCCGTCGCCCGCCGCCAGCACCAGGGCATCGCCTTGCCCCACGTCGCAGGCCACGAACCGCCAGTCGGGCGGCGGCCAGCCGGTGATGACGCGGGTCAGCGGAGCCGGCCGGAGGACTGCCACGGTGAGGAGCAGCGCGCAGAGCGCGCCGCACCATCGCCGTCGACGTCGGTGCCACTGCGGGTGCCGGTGCCGTCGCGACTGCCGGGCGGCCCGGCGGACCGCGTACCAGAGCGCCGCGACGGCCGCGGCCATCAGCGCCGCTCCCGGCACGCCACCCGGCCAGGCCGCCTCGGCTCCGGGCAGGGCCGCTCCGGTCCGGGCGACGGCGGCCGTCCAAGAGGCGGGCCAGCCCGCGAGCCAGGCGAGGGCGTGCGCCACGGCAGGGGCGAAGGGGGCGGTGGCGAGGGCCGCGAACCCCAGGACCGTGGCCGGTGCGACCGCGAGCTCGGCGAGCAGGTTGCAGGGGACGCCGACCAGGCTCACGCGTGACGACAGCAGCACGATCACCGGAGCGCAGACGGCCTGGGCCGCGGTGGTCGCCGCGAGCGCTTCCGCGAACCGGCCCGGCACGCCGCGCCGACGCAGCGCGGCGCTCCAATGCGGGGCGACCGTCAACAGCGCACCGGTGGCCAGCACGGACAGCAGGAACCCGTAACTCCGCGCCAGCCAGGGGTCGTAGAGAACCAGCGCCAGGACGGCCGCCGCGAGGGCGGGCAGCAGCCCGCGGCGGCGACCCGTGGCGAGGGCGAGCAGGGCGACCAGGCCACAGGCCGCGGCCCGGAGCACGCTCGGCTCCGGCCGGCACACCACGACGAACCCCAGCACGAGCAGCCCGCCCGCCACGGCCGTCACTCGCAGCGGAACGCCCAGCCGCCCCGCCAGTCCCCGCCGTTCGGCCCGCGCCGCCAAGTGGGCCGGTCCGATCAGCAAGGCGAGCAGGATGGTCAGGTTGCTTCCCGAGACGGCGAGAAGGTGGGTGAGGTCCGTCGCGTGGAAGGCCTCGTCGAGGTCGGGCGGGACGCGGGAGGTGTCCCCGACCACCAGCCCCGGCAGCAGCGCCCGCGCGTCCGGCGGCAGCCCGTCGGTGGCCTCGCGCAGACCGGCGCGGAGCCGCGCGGCCGCCCGCTGGAGCCCGGTCGGCCGCCCGATCACCTGGGGCGGGCCGTGCCGCACGCGGACGACGGCCGCGATCCTGTCGCCGTCGTGGGCGGGCGGCGCCAGCCGCCCGGTCACCCGTAGCCGAGTGGACGGCAGGACGCCCAGCCAGTCCGGCCGGACGAGGAGCAGGACGGGCGTCCGAACGGCGGTCGTGGTCACCCTTCCCCGCCGGGTGACCACAACTCGGGTCGCCTCGCCTTCCACGGTCACGGCAGGCACGGCCCGCGCCGCGCCGCGCACATGCGGCCGGACCGCCCGGGGGTCCTTGGTCACCGTGACGTCCAGCGTCGCCTCCGCGTACGCCGCCGCCAGCCCCGGCACCGGCCCCCGCCTGCCGTCCGCCGCCCGCAGCGCACCGACCACGGCACCGGCGACAGCGCAGAGCAGCGCGGCGGCGGTGGCCGCGGCGACCGCCGCACCCCATCGGCGCGCGACGGCGCGCAGCCGGGCGCGATGCGCGGGGCGGGACTGAGGCGGGGCGGCCACGGACCGCGCGCCCCGGTTCCGATACGCGCGCCTTCGCGGGCGCGCCGGGCCGTGGACGGCGACTGCCCCGGGGGCGACTCCCCTCAGGTGTGCTGGCCCGCAGGGGCAAGAGACCCCGTCCCCGCACGGCGCATGGTCGAGCGGCGTTGCCGTACCGGGTGATGTGGGCGCGTCCGGGTGCGTCGGGTCGTAGCGGCCCGCCGGTCCGTGCGGATCGCCGGATCCGTCGACGGGTGCGCGTCTGGAGGGGAGTCGGGGCTGATCCGGCCGCGCCGGCCCTTCGCTTGGTGTTCGGGGAGCGGCAGGGCGGGACGGCCGGTCCGGACGGGGCGTTGCCTGGCGAGGCCGGTCGTCGGTGCGGGGGGACGGAAGAGTGTGGTGTGAGAGGCGGGTGACGGTCGGAGGCCGGGGTGTGAGTGGCGGTGAGGGTGGGGGCGGGGCGCTCTCCTTTCGGTATTTCACGGCGATGCCGGCCGCCACGGCGGCGAGGAGCAGGGCCGCTGCGCACAGTGCGGTCACCGTGGCCGGATCCGCGGTCAGCGCGGCGGCGGCGCCGGCCCAGGCCGCGAGTGCCGGCACCATCAGCCGGAGGTCGGCGGGCACGGCGGCCGGGCTCCCGGCCCGGGACGGTGGCGCGTCCGGCGGGTCCGTTCCCCGGCGGCGCAGGGCTGCTTTCACGGCTGGACCAGCGGGCGGAGGTCGGTGAAGCGGCGGGCTCCGATGCCGTTGACCCGGCGGAGGTCGGCCACCGAGCGGAAACCGCCGTGCTCGGTGCGGTAGTCGACGATGTGCTGGGCCAGGACCGGGCCCACGCCTGGCAGCGCGTCCAGTTGTTCCACCGTCGCCGCGTTGAGGCTGAGCGGCACGTTCGCTCCCGTTCCCGCCGCGATCCCCGGTGTGCTGAGGCCCTTCGGCGGTCCCGAACCGGGGCGGCTCGACGATGGGCCGGGCGGCGGGCCGGCGCCCGGGGACGCTCCTACGAGGATCTGCTCGCCGTCCGCGAGCACCCGTGCCCGGTTGAGTCCGGTCATGTCGACGCCGGGGCTCGCGCCGCCCGCCGCTTCCAGCGCGTCGACGACGCGGGAGCCGGCCGGCAGTCGCTGGATGCCGGGGCGCCGCACCTTGCCGGAGACGTCCACGACCACTCCCCCGGGGCCCGGGCCGGCCGGAGGGACCTGCCGGGCGGCGGTCGCCGGGTCCGGCGGTGGCGCGCCCGGCCGGGCGCGCGCCGATGGCAGGGGTGCCGCCACGGGAGCTTCGCGGGTGGGCGCCGGGACGGTCTTCGGTCTGCCCGTCCAGAAGTGGAAGGCGGCGAAGAGGCCCGCGGCGGCGAGAACGACCGCGAGGGCGGCGACGGTTCTCGGCTCGATGCCGCATCGGAGCTGGACCCAGAGGGGCAGCCTTTCCTGGAGCGCGAGGCGCCAGCGGGTGGCGCGCGGGAGGGAGCCCGCAGCGGGCTCCTGCCCCGGCCGGGGTTCGGGGAGAGGGGTGCTGCCCGCCCTTGCCCGTGGCCGCTCCGTCACCCCGATGTGCGTTCCCCGCCCCGGGCCGACTCCCGCTCCCCACCCACCGCGGACGCGGTGGGAAGGGCGGCCCGGCGGACGGTCCGGGCGGGGGCGGAGAGTCGCCTTCCGGGAGGCGGCGGTCTGGGATGAGGCTACGGACCCCGACGAGAGCGCGGTCTCCGACGAGGGTGCCGACCGCACCGGGGGTGCCATTCCCGCATGGGGTGCTGTATCCACCCGAGATGCCGTTCCCAACGGCGTCGGCATCCCCGTCCCCGTCGGCGCCCCCGAATCCCTCGTCGCTGCGGTTGCCTCCGGCGCTACGCTCCCTCTCCGCGCCGCGGTCCCCATCAACGCCGAAACGCGGGAGCGCAGGGCGGCGTCCGGGGTGGGGGCGGCAGCGGGGGATGTCGTGGCCTCAAGCGTTGTCGTCGTCATGGCAGATGACGGTAGGGAGGTCGGCTCAATGCTGCTGATCTCGTCGGAAACCGGTGGACAAGCGGGGAGTTGTGGATAACTCCGTCACTCGATCGGCGGACACGGAAGCCGCCTTTCCATCGTTTCGGCCCGGTCGCTGATCGACCGCGTCCCCCCGAAGAGCCGTCCGCTCTACCTCGCCGACACCACCACGCCCAGCAACCCCGGCCCCGTGTGCGCCCCGATCACCGCGCCGACCTCGCTCACATGCAACTCGCCCAGGTTCGGGACCCGTTCGCGGAGGTGGTCCGCCAGCCGGGCCGCCCCGTCGGGGGCGGCGAGGTGGTGGACGGCGATGTCCACGGGGGTCGACCCGGCGTGGGTGAGGGCGATTTCCTCCAGGCGGGCCACGGCCCGGGAGGCGGTGCGGACTTTTTCGCGCAGGTCGATGCGGCCGTCGACAAGTTGCAGCAGGGGCTTGACGGCCAACGCCGAGCCCAGCAGGGCCTGAGCCGCACCGATGCGGCCGCCCCTGCGCAGATAGTCGAGGGTGTCGACGTAGAAGAAGGCGGCCGTGCCCGCCGCCCGCTTCTCGGCCGCGGCCACCGCCTCGTCGAGCGTGCCGCCGGCCGAGGCCGTGTCGGCGGCGGCCAGAGCGCAGAAGCCGAGGGCCATCGCCACCATGCCGGTGTCCACGACCCGGACGGGGACGGGCGCCTCCCGCGCCGCGAGCAGCGCGGCGTCGTAGGTTCCGGAGAACTCGGCGGAGAGGTGAAGGGAGACCACCCCGTCGGCACCGGACTCGGCCGCCGCGCGGTAGGCGGCGGCGAAGACCTCTGGTGTGGGCCGGGACGTCGTCACCGGCTTGCGTTTCTGCAGGGCGTGGGCGACCGAACGGGCGGAGATCTCGGTGCCCTCTTCGAGGGCCGTGTCGCCCAGCACCACCGTCAGCGGCACGGACGTGATGCCGTGTCGCTCCATCGCCTGTTGAGGCAGGTAGGCCGTGGAATCGGTGACGATCGCGACATGGCGGGACATGAACCGGAGGTTACCCGCCCGGCGGCGACGCAAGCAGCCCGGGCCGGGATGGTGATCGTTTCGGATCGCGGAGGCGGCCCTCCGCGCACCCGCGGGTCAGGTCGTGCTCTCGGGGTGTCCGTTCTTCTGCCACTTCTCCCAGGGGCGGGCGTCCTGCCGCCACACATCCCGCCCCGCTATCGCCGGCCGCTCGGCCGCGGACTCCGTCTGCCCCTCCTGCGCCTGCTTCCCTTCCTCCCCTACCTTCCCTTCCTTCCCCTCCGGCCCCCGCCCCGGTGCGGTTTCCGCCTCCGGCGCCGTGCGGCTCGGCCGCGCCCCGACAGCCTCGTCGGCGTCCACCGGCGCCCAGTGGCGCAGCGCGCCCGCCTCCATCCGGATCTGCTCGCTGAGATCCGCCAGGTCGTCGTCCGCGAACTGGCGCGCGCGGTCCTGGGCGGCCCAGCGCAGCGAGTCCGCCGCGTGCCGGATGCGCTCGGTCCGTTCGCGCATCTCGGGGAGGCTGGCGTCGATCCGGCTCCGGTTGGGCTCGGTCTCCAGCCGCCGGAGATCGTCGTCCAGCTCGTGGCCATGGGCGCTGAGGCGCTCGAAGAGGGCCAGCGACTCGGAGAGCGACGCGTCCTCGGGCGCGCGCAGGCGCAGCGCCTCCTGCGTGGCCCGCATCGTCGTCCGCAGGGAGAGCCGTAGCTGGGCCACCTCGCCCGCGGCACCCGGCGCGGTGTACTGGCGGGCCTTGAGGCGGGTGTCCTCCACCGTGCGGCGGGCCTGGGTCACCGTGCGGTCCACGCCGCGCTTGACCGCTTTCACGGTGCGGACGGTCGCGACCACGGCGAGCGCGACGAGGACCGCGAAGATCAGAGCGACGATCACGGCCGCGGCTTCCATGGGCGCTCCTCGACGGGCTGCTCGGCGACGGACCGGTGGACGGGGAGGCGGACGGACGCGACGGCAGGCCGGCCGACGGCTCCCTCCGACCGGTTCACGGGTTCATGAGGCACCTCTCCACGGTAAACGGCGCGGGCAGGCCGTGGGTTCCCTTGGAACCCCCAACCTGCCCGTAGGGGAAACCCCCGATACCGTTCGCCGGCGACCGTCCGGCCGACGCCCGCAGCCGCCCACGCCCGGGCCGGATTCACCCCGGCACACGGCCGGATCCCCCCGCACCCACGGTCGGATTCACCCCCGCCCGGGCCCGGAACCACCCGCATCCACAGCCGAATTCAGCCCCGCCCGGGCCCGGATCCCCCCGCACCCACGGCCGGATTCACCCCCGCCCGGGGCCGGACTCGCCCGCGCCCCGGACCGGGAGCCCTCCGCTACGCCGGAACGATGTTCACCAGCTTCGGCGCCCGCACGATCACCTTGCGGATCCCCGCCCCGCCCAGCGCCGCGACCACGGCCGGGTCGGCCAGCGCCACCCGCTCCAGCTCCTCGTCGGAGATGGACGGGGCGACCTCCAGCCGCGCCTTGACCTTGCCCTTGATCTGGACGACGCAGGTCACGGCCTCGTCGACCAGGTACGCCGGGTCGGCGACCGGGAAGTCCTGGTGCACCACCGAACCGTCGTGGCCCAGCCGGCGCCACAGCTCCTCCGCGATGTGCGGGGCCAGCGGCGCCATCAGCAGCACCAGCCGCTCCGCGACCGAGCGCGGCACCTCGGCCAGCTTCGTGACGTGGTTGTTCAGCTCGGTGATCTTGGCGATGGCGGTGTTGAACCGCAGGTTGGCCATGTCCTGGCCGACACCGTCGATCGTCTTGTGCAGGACGCGCAGCGTCGCCTCGTCCGGCTCGGCGTCGACGACGGTGACCTCACCGCTGTTCTCGTCGACGACGTTCCGCCACAGGCGCTGCAGCAGCCGGTACTGGCCGACGACGGCGCGGGTGTCCCAGGGGCGGGAGACGTCCAGCGGGCCCATCGCCATCTCGTACAGGCGCAGGGTGTCGGCGCCGTACTCGGCGCAGATCTCGTCCGGCGTGACGGCGTTCTTCAGGGACTTGCCCATCTTGCCCAGCAGCCGGGAGACCTTCTCGCCCTGGTACCAGTAGGCGCCGTCGCGCTCCTCGACCTCGGCGGCCGGCACGGCGATGCCCCGGGCGTCGCGGTAGACGTACGCCTGGATCATGCCCTGGTTGAACAGCTTGTGGAACGGCTCGGCCGAGGAGACGTGCCCCAGGTCGAACAGCACCTTGGACCAGAAGCGGGCGTACAGCAGGTGCAGCACGGCGTGCTCGGCGCCGCCGACGTACAGGTCGACGCCGCCGTGCGGCTTGTCCTCGCGCGGGCCCATCCAGTAGCGCTCGGCCTCGGGCGAGACCAGCCGCTCGCTGTTGTGCGGGTCCAGGTAGCGCAGCTCGTACCAGCAGGAACCGGCCCAGTTGGGCATGGTGTTGGTCTCGCGGCGGTAGCGCTTGACGCCGTCGCCCAGGTCCAGCTCGACGTTGACCCAGTCCGCGTTGCGGGACAGCGGGGTCTCCGGCTCGGTGTCCGCGTCATCCGGCTCGAAGGTGCGCGGGGCGTAGTCCTCGACCTCGGGCAGCTCCAGCGGCAGCATCGACTCGGGCAGCGCGTGGGCGACGCCGTCCTCGTCGTAGACGATCGGGAAGGGCTCGCCCCAGTAGCGCTGGCGGCTGAACAGCCAGTCGCGCAGGCGGAAGTTGACGGTGCCCTCGCCGATGCCCCGCTCGGTCAGCCAGGCGGCCATGCGGGTCTTGGCCTCGGGCACGACCAGCCCGTCCAGGGAGATCCCGGGCCCGGCAGAGTTGACGATCTCGGCGTCGTAGGAGTCGAAGGCGTCGGCCCACTGCGCCGGGTCGGTGCCCCGGTCGTCCGACGGCTTGACGACGCAGCGCATGGGCAGGTCGAAGGCGCGGGCGAAGGCAAAGTCGCGGCTGTCGTGCGCGGGGACGGCCATGATGGCGCCGGTGCCGTAGCCCATCAGGACGTAGTCGGCGACGAAGACGGGGATCCGCTCGCCGTTCGCCGGGTTGACGGCGTACGCCCCGGTGAAGACGCCGGTCTTCTCCTTGGCGTCGGCCTGCCGCTCGACGTCGGACTTGGCGGCGGCCTCCTTGCGGTAGGCGGCGACGGCCTCGGCCGGGGTGGCGTGCCCGCCGGTCCAGTCCTGGTGGGTGCCCTCGGGCCAGCTCGCCGGAACGACCGAGCCCTCGGTGACCAGCGGGTGTTCCGGGGCCAGCACCAGGTAGGTGGCGCCGAACAGGGTGTCGTGCCGGGTGGTGAAGACGGTCGCCTTCGCCTCCGGGCGGCCGTCGATGGCGAAGTCGACGTGGGCGCCCTCGCTGCGGCCGATCCAGTTGCGCTGCTGCAGCTTGATGGCCTCGGGCCAGTCCAGCGCGTCCAGGTCGTCCAGCAGGCGGTCCGCGTAGGCGGTGATCCGCATGTTCCACTGGCGCAGCTTGGACTTGAAGACGGGGAAGTTGCCGCGCTCGGAGCGGCCGTCGGCGGTGACCTCCTCGTTGGCCAGCACGGTGCCCAGGCCCGGGCACCAGTTGACGGGCGCGTCGGAGGCGTACGCCAGGCGGTGCTCGCCCAGCACGTCGGCGCGCTCGGCGGCGCTCAGCTCATTCCAGGAGCGCCCGTCGTCCAGGGAGCGCTCCCCGCTCTCGAACTGCGCCACCAGGTCCGCGATCGGCCGGGCCTTCTTGGCGTCCTCGTCGAACCACGCGTTGAAGATCTGCAGGAAGATCCACTGGGTCCACTTGTAGTACTCGGGGTCGATCGTCGCGAACGACCGCCGCTTGTCGTGGCCCAGGCCCAGCCGGCGCAGCTGGGCCTTCATGTTCTCCATGTTGGCCTCGGTGGACACCCGCGGGTGGGTGCCGGTCTGCACCGCGTACTGCTCGGCGGGCAGGCCGAAGGCGTCGAAGCCCAGGGTGTGCAGGACGTTGTGGCCGGTCATCCGGTGGTACCGGGCGGTGACGTCCGTGGCGATGTAGCCCAGCGGGTGGCCGACGTGCAGGCCCGCGCCCGACGGGTACGGGAACATGTCCATGATGAACTTGCGCGGCCGGGCCACGACCTCGGGGTCGCCGGCCAGCTCGCCGTCCGGGTTGGGCGCCTCGTACGTCCCGTTCGCGTCCCAGAAGTCCTGCCAGCGTGCCTCGATGTCGGCGGCCAGCGCGGCCGTGTAGCGGTGCGGGGCAGCCACCTCGGCGGCGGTAGTGGTCTCGCTCATCGTCCTCAAAGCTCCATCGATCGTCGTCTCTGCCTGCGGTCGCGTTGCGGTCCCCGGAATCCCCTAGGGGTCCGGAAACGAAAAATCCCCTCGCACAGGAGGGGACGCCGCGCCGATGCCGACCTGACCGGTCGGGATTGATCAGCGCGGCTCGCTAAGCAGGAGGCGTACGGCACGCATGGAGTCAGGTTACCGCAGGGGCCCCTGGCCCCGCACAGAGCCCGGGAGCCGGTGCGGCGGGCCCGGGGACCCTGCGGGCGGCCCGGGCCCTCGGCGCCCCGCCAACGGGCCGGAGCCGCCGCCCCCGGCGAGGAGCGACGGCGTCCGGCCGCGCGGCGCGCCCTAGCGCCGGTGCCCCGGCACGTACGACGTCACGTAGTCACGCCCCGGCGAGCCCACGCCCGTCACGTCGTCGTAGCCGACGGTCGCCGAGAGCGAGCCGTCGTCGCCCATGCTCCGCAGCGACACGGTGGTCCCGCCCTTGGCGTCGACGCCGTTGACGAAGTCGACCCGGACGTTGCCGATGCCACGCCCCTTGCCGAGCGGGTGGTCGGTGACGTCGTGGTACGCGGCGGTGCCGTAGCGGTCGTAGATGCCCGGGTTGGCGAAGCCGATCGGCACACCGTGCCGGGCCTGCTGGGCCAGCGCCTGCACGCCCGCGATCACCGGGGCGGCGAGCGAGGTCCCGCCGATGCGGTACTCGCCGTACTTCACGGACTTGTCCGGGAAGGTCTGGGTCTGGCCGACCAGGAAGCCGGTGGTGGAGTCGGCGACCGCCGCGATGTCCGGTCCGACGCGCATCGGCTTGGCCGCGCCGCCGGCCTTGGCGAGCGCGTCGGGGACGACGCCGCGCTGGTAGTACGGCTGCTCGAAGAGCTTGCTGGTCCCGCCGCCGGCCCCACCGGTGTACTCGCCCGGGAACCCGCTCCAGGTCCGCCCGTCCTTCGACAGCGGCGCCTTGTGGGTGCCCCAGCCGGTCTCCCACAGGTAGCGGTCGCCCTTGCCGACGGCCAGCGAGGTGCCGCCGACGGAGGTCACCCACGGCGAGTTGGCGGGGGTGTCGACCGTCTTCTCGCCGTGCTTGTGGCTGTTGTCGCCGTCGTCGCCTGAGGAGAAGTAGAAGCCGATGCCCTCGACGGCGCCCTGCTGGAAGACGTGGTCGTAGGCGGCGGCGATGTCCGGCGTCTCGTGGGTCTCGATGTCGCTCCAGGAGTTGGAGACGATGTCGGCCAGCCGGTTGTCGACGATCGTGTGCAGGGAGTCGATCAGGTCGTCGTCCTGGCAGGAGGCGCCGGCCACGTAGACGATGTCCGACTCCGGGGCCACCGCGTGCACGGCCTCGATGTCGAGGGTCTCCTCGCCGTACCAGCCGGCCGCGTCGCACTCGTCGGGCGAGCCGTGCTTCCAGTCGGCGGGCAGCACCTGGGAGAACTGGCCCTTGCGGTACGGCTTGTCGCCGTTGCGCTTGGCGTACCGCTCGATGTCCTTGACGATCGTCGGCGAGGCGTACGCGTCGGTGATCGCGACGGTGACGCCCTTGCCGGTGAACTTCCCGGCGCCGTACGCGGCCCGGAGCTGCTTGCCGGTGTAGCCCTTGATCGCGTACGGGGCGTGGCCGCCGTAGGCCGACGGCAGGCTCTTGTTCACGTTGGAGCCGTAGTACGTCGAGAAGGGGCCGGAGTTGACGAAGGCGGCGCTCGGGCCGGGCAGGGTCTCGTCGCGGTGGGCGCGGCGCGGGGCGTCGTTGAGGCCGACGACGGTGAGGACCGCGCCATGCAGGGAGGCGGGGACGGAGGCGGTCGAGGACGGCGCGTGGTACGTACGGCCGTCCTTGACATAGTCGTGCAGCCGGGTGCCGAACGCCTTCCCCACCGCGGCGGCGTCACCGGTGACGGTGACGTAGTGCTCGTTGGCGCCGGTCACCTTGAGGCCCGCGGACTTCAGCCATCCGGTGACCTCGGCTATCTGCCCCTTGGTCGGGCCGAAACGATCCTTCGCCTGGCGTGCCGTCAGGTACCGCCCGTACGAGGCGGACCGGGGGTCGGAGACGGCCCGGGCGTAGGCGGCGAGCCCCTTGGCGTCGCGGCCGGCGAGGTAGACGCGGGCGGTGACGGCCTTCTTCGCCGAGGTGGTGCCCCGGTCGGCGGCGACCGTGGCCCACTCGGGCTTGGTGCCGGCCAGCGATTGCCGGGCGGGCGGCCCGCTGTCGGCGCCGGCGGCGGGCGCGCCGAGTGCCAGCGCTCCGGCCACCAGGGGCAGCGCGGCGGCCAGGGCCAGGCCCGCGCGCGCTCCGGAACGGCGAGATCTCATAAAACCCCCTGCGAAGCGATGAGTCGCGTGTGGTCGTGTGTGACGGCCGGGTCGGAAGCGGCACGCACACGGGACGTCACTCTTTCGGCGAACAGTTCATGCAGGGGGCATGCGTTCGCCAACAAGCAGGCAAGGAAAGGTCATGAACATGCAAGAACGCGCACAAGCCAAGGAGGTACACGCACACACGGAGGGACGCACAACGACAAGCGGGCCGCCCTTTCGGACGACCCGCTCACCTTCTGTGGAGCTAAGGAGAATTGAACTCCTGACCTCCTGCATGCCATGCAGGCGCTCTACCAACTGAGCTATAGCCCCTTGTTCTCTTGTCCGCCGCCCGGGCTTTCCCGCCGTTTCCGGCCGGTTCCCCCTGGCGACATCGACTACATTACACGGACCCCCCTGCCATCTGCCAAATCGGTGGTTCCCCCGGTCGGTTTTGCCCGATTTGCCCGGGGATTCGGCTGCTCACCCACCCACCAGGCCGCCCCCGGGCACCTCTCCCACCGCTTTCACGCGGTGGCGAACGAGTAGAACCGCTTCAGGGCGCAGTGCTCGTCGAGCAGCCGCCCGTAGATCGGCTCCCCCTCCAGTTCCCGGTAGGTCTCGATGGGGTCGCCTTTTATGATCAGCGCCCGTGCGCACTCGACGCACCAGTACTGGTAGTCGGCGTTGATCGGTTCCATGTCGCGAACGATGGGCGTCCCGCTGCCGCACCAGTCGCATTTCCGGCTGTGTGCACCCATTCACTCAGCTCCAGCTGTGGCCGCAGGCCGTGCAGACGTACGAAACACCGCCGTTGTCGCCGAGCACCTGGGCCACATGAGCGGATCCACAAGCCGGGCACTGGAGGGCGGTCACTCCGGGAATCCGGGGGATCCCGGGAGGCCCGAACGGTCGGGCGGATCCGGGAAGGACGTCGGTCGTCGCGAACACGCACCCCGGCATGTCAGCTTCCCTCCCCTTCACCCCGTCCGCGCCCGGCCGTCCGATTCTGCCACGGGGAAGGGGCCCGGGTCAGCGCCCCCGGCGCGGCAAGGCCGTCCCCACCGCGGCCACCGCGGTCCCGGCCAGCGCCAGCGAGGTGATCCACACCCCGTGCGCAGAGGAGGTCACCGCCCCGCCGCCGGCCTCGGCGAGGTAGACGGCGCCGTAGACGGCCACCCCGGTGAGCAGGCCGAGCTGGCTGGTGGTGGTGAGCAGGCCGCTGGCGTCCGCGGCGTGCTCCGGCCGCACCCCGGCCAGCGTACGGCCGAGCGTCGGGCTGAAGGCGAGACCGAGCCCGCCACCGCCGCCGAACAGCACCGCGTACAGCCACAGGCCGCCGTCCCCGCCGTCGCGCAGGACGAGCCCGGTGCCCGCGAAGGAGACCGCCGCCAGCAGCAGCCCGGCCGTGGGCAGGGCGCCGTGCCAGCGCGCGGGCAGCCTGCGCCAGTTGAGGCCGACGCCGCCGAAGGCCACCGCCGTGGGCAGGAAGGTCAGTCCGGTGCGCAGCGGCCCGAAGCCCAGTCCGCTCTGCAAGTGGAGGGAGAGCGACAGGAGGACGCCGGCGTTCATCGCCATGGTGAGGCCGAGCCGGGCCACCGCCGGCGGCATCCCCGGCGCCCACAGCACCGCCGGAGCGATCAGCGGTGCCCCGCCGCGGCGGGCCAGCCGCGACTCGTACCCGGCGAAGACCGCCGCGAACGCGGCGCACAGCCCGAACGACAGCCAGGTCCACAGCGGCCAGCCCTGCTCCTCACCCAGCACCATCGGCACCGTGAAGCACATGACCGCCGCCGCGAGGAGCACCAGGCCGGGCAGGTCGAGCGCCCGCGTACGCTCCCCGGCGCGCGCCTCGTCGCGGGGCATCAGCCGGATGCCCAGCACGAGGAGGAGCAGTCCGATCGGCACGTTGACCAGGAAGACGGGCCGCCAGCTCCAGCCGAACAGGTCCGCGTCGACCAGCAGGCCGCCGACGATCATCCCGATCGCGGCGCCGGAGGCGATCACGGCCGAGAAGAGGCCGAGCGCCCGCGCTCGCGCGGGGCCGTCGTAGGTCCGCTGGATCAGGCTCAGCACCTGCGGCAGCATCACGGCCGCCCCGGCGCCCTGGACGAAGCGGAAGGCGATCAGCGCGCCGGTGCCGCCGGCCACTCCGCAGAGCAGCGAGGCCAGGGTGAACAGGGCCAGTCCGGCGAGGAACACCCGCCGGTGGCCGTGGCGGGCGCCGAGCCGGGCACCGGTGATCAGCAGCACCGCGTAGCCGATCGTGTAGCCGGCCACGACCAGTTGCAGCCCGGCTCCGGACGCGTGCAGTTCGGACCGGATGGTCGCGGTGGCGACATTGACCACGAACGAGTCGAGGATGGCCATGAACTGGCCGAGCAGCACGATCAGCAGCAGCCAGCCGGACCGTACGGGCCGGCCGGCACGGCTCTCGCCGGCGCCGTTGTCAGTGGGGTCCGCTTCACTGGGTGCGGGGACGGATGGCGTACGAGACGTACGGGGGGACGGGATCGTGGACATGCCATACAGGCTGGGTTCGGGCGGGTACGGGTGGCGAGAGCCCGCCGACGCTATTACCGACAGCACCTGGCGACGCTCCGCCACCGCGACGACCATGGGGGCGTGACGACGATGGCGACACTGAACGGACGCAGGCGAACGGAGCTGGCCGCCTTCCTGCGCGGTCGGCGGGCCAGGGTGAGACCGGCCGACGTGGGCTTCCCCGAGGGCCTCCGCCGGCGCACCCCCGGCCTCCGGCGCGAGGAGGTGGCCCAGCTCTCCGGGGTCGGCATCACCTGGTACACCTGGCTGGAGCAGGGCCGCCCCATCAACGCCAGCGTGCAGGTGCTCGACGCCATCGCGCGCACGCTGCGCCTGAACGAGAACGAGCGCGAGCACCTCTACCAGCTGGCCGAAGTCCCGTACGCGCCGCGGCGGGTGGCCGACGCGGACGCGGTCGACCCGGCGGTGCAGGCCGTCGTGGACGCCCTCGGCCCGAACCCGGCGGTCGTGTACAACGCCCGCTACGACGTGCTGGCCACCAACGCGCCCTACCGCACCCTCTTCCCGCTGGTGTACCTGACGGCGGACTGGAAGGCCAACGTCCTCTGGCAGCTCTTCACCCGTCCCGAGTGCTGCAGCCCGGTGGTGAACCGCGAGGAGGAACTGCCGCTGCTGGTGGCCACGTTCCGCGGCGCGTACGGGCGGCACGTCGGCGAGCCGGCGTGGGAGGACTTCCTGCGCCTGCTCACCACGTCGAGCGAGGAGTTCCGCCGGCTCTGGGAGGCCGGGGACGTCGTCCCGCCGGGCCGCAGGACGAAGGTCATGCGGCATCCCTCGGTGGGCGAGCTCCGGCTGGTCTCCACCTCGCTCGCGCCGGCCGAGGCCCCCGAGACGCGCGTCGTGGTCTACACCCCGGAGGACGCGGAGACCGCCCGCCTCCTGGCGTCCCTGGCGGCGCTGGAGGATCCGCTGGTCGGCTGCCCGGAGCACGGGATGCGGCTGTCGGAGATACGGGGCCGGCTGGCGGAGAAGGAGCCGCAGGCGGTGTCGTGAGCGCAGGGGCGCGATTTCGGCCGGGCACGCCGCCCACCCGCCGCCTCCCCCGGGGAAAGCCCCGCGCGAAAGGCGTCCGGACAAAGCAGAGATCCCGCCCGGTCTTGCCGACCGGACGGGATCCCTTTCCTGTGGAGCTAAGGAGAATTGAACTCCTGACCTCCTGCATGCCATGCAGGCGCTCTACCAACTGAGCTATAGCCCCGCTGTTCTCGGTTCCCCCAGAGGTTTTCCCCCGCGTTCCCCGCGAACAAGAAGAACTTTAGCCTGCCACCTGCCCGAATGGGAAATCGGGCCCGGTGGCGGGCCCACGCCTCCGGAATGGGCCCCCGCCGGACGCCTCAGTCGTCGTCGCCGAGGACCGGCTCCGGCAGGGTGCCCGCGTTGTGCTCCAGCAGCCGCCAGCCGCGCGCGCCCTCGCCCAGGACGGACCAGCAGCAGTTGCTGAGGCCGCCAAGCGCCTCCCAGGAGAGCGGGTCCAGCCCGAGCAGCCGCCCGATCGTGGTGCGGATGGTGCCGCCGTGGCTGACGACGACGAGCGTGCCGCCGTCCGGCAGCCGCTCCGCGTGGGACAGGACGACGGGGGCCGCCCGGTCGGCGACCTCGGTCTCCAGCTCGCCGCCGCCGCGCCGCACGGGCTCGCCGCGCTTCCAGGCCGCGTACTGCTCGCCGAACCGCTCGCTGATCTCCTCGTGCGTCAGGCCCTGCCAGGCCCCGGCGTACGTCTCGCGCAGCCCGGGGTCGCTGACGACCTCCAGGCCGGTCAGCACCGCCAGCTCGGCGGCGGTGCCGGCGGCGCGCCGGAGGTCGGAGGCGATGACGGCGTCCGGCTTCATCGCCGCCAGCAGCCGGGCCGCCCGGCGCGCCTGGGCGACGCCGGTCTCCGTCAGCTCGATGTCCGTGGTGCCCTGGAAGCGGCGCTCCACGTTCCAGGCCGTCTGGCCGTGCCGCCACAGGACGATGCGGCGGCCGCGGCCGCCTCCCCTGGTGCCGTTCAGCTCAGCTCACCGTCCCGCCCGTCGGCGGCCTCCTGGGCGCGGGCGTGCTCGGCGGCCTTGCCCCGGGTGGCCACCGCGTCGGCGGGCAGGTCCATCTCCGGGCAGTCCTTCCACAGCCGCTCCAGGGCGTAGAAGACGCGCTCCTCGCTGTGCTGGACGTGCACGACGATGTCCACGTAGTCCAGGAGCACCCAGCGCGCGTCACGGTCGCCCTCGCGCCGGACCGGCTTGGCGCCCAGCTCCTTGAGCAGCCGCTCCTCGATCTCGTCGACGATCGACTTGACCTGGCGGTCGTTGGGGGCCGAGGCCAGCAGGAAGGCGTCGGTGATCGACAGCACGTCGCTGACGTCGTAGGCGACGATGTCGTGCGCGAGCTTGTCGGCGGCAGCCTGCGCGGCGGCCTGGATGAGCTTCTCGGAGCGGTCCGTGGCGGTCACTGGCCATGCTTTCGATAGGGGGTGGGTACGCCCTCAAGGGTCTCACGACCGGCCGGGGCTCCTCCGGGCCTTTTCCGGCGCCCTCCCGCAGGCACCCCCGCCCGCACACCCCCGCGCGCACGCGGGCGCCCGCCCGGAAGCGGGCGCCGGGACCGCCCCGCGCGCTCAGCCCTTGTAGTTCCTGCCCAGCACCACGGTCACGTCCGCGTTGGCCGCGACGTCCGACGGCCGTCCCTTCCGTACCGCGCCGGCCGGCAGCCCCAGCGTCTTGGCGACCTCCTGGGCGTCCGCGGCCCGCTTGTCGTCCGCGTAGTACACGGCGGAGGAGCCCGCCGCGGCGGCCGTGCCCGCGTCGAGGTAGGTGTAGCCGCCGTTGACGAGGGCGACCCGGGCCGCCCCGGCGCCGGCGGTACCGCCTGTGGCGTTCTTCACGCTGACCCGCGGGGTCGTACCGGCGCCCGCGCTGCCCACGGCGCCGCCGAGCACCTCCTTGACCACGCCGTCCGCCTCCTCCCCGCCGAGCGTGCCGTCAGGCCGTACGGGCAGCACGGTGGTGCGGTACGCGCCCGCCTTGGCGCGCGCCGCAAGCTGGGCCAGGGAGGCGCCGAGCTGGGGGACGGAGAGCGAGGGGTCGGGGATCTGTGCCAGCGCCTCGACCGTGGCGGTCGCCGCCTTCGGGTCGGGGGACATCTTCTTCAGGACGGCCTGCATGACCTGTCCGAACCGGTTGAGCTGCCGGTCGGGGGCCTCGCCCGGCACCCGGTGGGTGGCGTAGGCGACGGCCGCCTGGCCGTTGAGACTCTGGCCGGCGCCCCGGCGGACCAGCGGGTCGTCGCCCGCCTTGGGCCCGGGGACGTCGGTGTCGACGTCCACGGTCACGCCGCCGACGAGCTGGACGAGGTTCTCCAGGTAGGGGGTGTCCAGCCGCCAGCTGCCCTTGATCCGCGAGCCGAGCAGGGTGTTCAGGGCGTCGCGGGTGCCCCCCGTCCCCGCCTCGCGGACGGACTTGCCGAGGGTCGTGGCCCCGCCGCCCTCGTCGGCGACGGCGAGCGAGTTGGGCAGCAGGACGGCGGTGGCCTTCCCGGTCGTCGCGTTGTCGACGAGCAGGGCCGTCGAGCTGCCGCCGCCCTTGGTCTGCCGCAGGTGGACGACGATCACGTCGCGCTTCTGGCCGGCGGCGGCCGTGGCGCCGCCCTTCCCGTCGCCGCCGGTGAGGAAGAGATAGCCGAGCACCCCGCCCAGGACCAGCACGAACGCCACGGCGAGCGCCACGTAGCGGTTGCGGCCTCGGCGCTTGCGCTCGTCCCGGCGCTCGGTGCGGCTCTCACTGAACTTCAGCCAGTCGATGACGTCCTCGGCGTCCTCGTCCGGCGCCTCGACGAAGGAGAACTGCTCGGTGTGGTACGCCGGGGCCGCCGGCTCGTCGTCGGGAGCCTGCCGCGGCTCGGGGACGGCCCTGGCCGGCGCCGCGCCCTCCGTGCCGCCGGAGCTCTCCGTACGTCCGGCGCGGTCGGCACGGCCGGCCTGCCGGGGGACCCGCTCCTGCGCGACGGCTTGGTCCTGGGGGGCGTGGGTCTCGGCCTGGACGGGAGCCTGGGTGCGGACGTACCCCTGCCCCTGGCCGTGTTCGTGCCCCTGCGCCCGGAAGGACGGCCCCTCGCCGAACGGCCCCTGAACGGGCTGCTCTTGGTAGCTCCCCGTCCCGTGACCCGGCTGCTGCTGCTCATGCGGCTGCGGGTACGAGGGGTACTCCTGCGCCTGCGGGTATCCGCCGGCCCCTGCGACCGCGTACGGGTCGTAGCCGTACCCCGGCTCGTACCCCTGCGGCCGCCCGGCGCCCTGCCCGAAGCCTCCCTGCTCAAGGCCGCCTTGGCCGAAGCCGTCCGTCCCGAGGCCGATCCCCTGTCCCCCACCGGTGTCCAGTCCGCCGAGCGGCCTGCCGTAGGCGTCGTACGCCATCCGCGGATCGTCCGGGCTGTGGACCGGGCCGCCGTAGGCGTCGTAGCCGTACACCTGCGGCTGCTGTCCGTACGGATCCCGGGCGTGGGGGGCGTGCCCGTGGGGATCGTGCGCGTACGGGTCCTGGCGGTCGTTCAACGGTGCCCCTCGGTGGCGCTGGAGCCGGTTCGGCCGGATGTCAGCCGTCGTGACGGTACAGCTTGCGCTTGGCGATATAGCGCACGACACCGTCCGGCACCAGATACCAGACGGGCTCGCCCTCCGCCACGCGCGCGCGGCAGTCGGACGAGGAGATGGCGAGGGCCGGGACCTCGACGAAGGAGACCCGGTCGTCCGGCAGCCCCGGGTTGGCCAGTATGTGCCCGGGGCGGGTGACGCCGATGAAGTGGGCGAGCGAGAACAACTCGTCCGTGTTGTGCCAGGTGAGGATCTGCGCGAGCGCGTCCGCGCCGGTGATGAAGAACAGGTCCGCGTCGTCGTTGAGGGCGCGCAGGTCCCGGAGCGTGTCGACGGTGTACGTCGGCCCCCCGCGGTCGATGTCGATCCTGCTGACCGAGAACTGCGGGTTGGACGCCGTGGCGATGACCGTCATCAGGTAGCGGTCCTCGGCCGGGGACACCGCCTTGTGGCTCTTCTGCCAGGGGCGCCCGGTCGGGACGAACACCACCTCGTCCAGGTGGAACTGCGAAGCGACCTCACTCGCGGCGACCAGGTGGCCGTGGTGGACCGGATCGAACGTCCCGCCCATGACGCCGAGCCGCCGCTTCGCGGGCTCTGTCTGCTCTTCCATGCGTGCAGACCCTACTGGGCACGGCGGTACGCCGGCCCTGCGGGGAGTGCGCTCCGGTCCGGTCAGCGGTCCCGGTTGAAGCGGGTGGTCACGTAGAGCAGGAGGAGCAGGATGAGGAGCGCGGAGCCGCCGGTGACGTAGGGGCTCAGGCTCTCGTGGGTGTCGACGTGCTCGCTCTCGGAAGCGAACGTGACCAGGGCCGAGTGGGCTGAGGTGAGGGACATCGTCGGCAGGACCTCTCCGGAGGCGATCGGTTGGAGACTTCCGCCACATCGTATGCGGACGTGGTCGTCGCGCTCACGCCGACTCCGCGCGGCGGCCGGGACGGAGCCCGGGGCGGGGGCCGGCCGGCGGGGGTCAGCCCTTCTTGCGGTACCCGCGCAGGAGCAGCCACGCGGTGAGCGGCACGCCGATCAGGGCGACGATGACGACCGTGCGCAGCACCGGCCCCGGCCCCTGGTCGTGGGCGGAGACGGCCAGCGGCCCGGTGAACGCCGGGGAGGCCGCGAGGTGGGTGAAACCCTGGAGAGCGGACATGCCTCCACGGTAGCCCTGTCGGTGGCACCGCCTAGGGTGGGGTCCGTCAGCCGGGGGACGGGCCACGATCGAGCCCAGTTGAGGGGGTCGCCATGAGTGACAGCAACGCCGCGAACGGCTCCGGCCGCGCGGAGGGGGGCGGGGAAGGACGCGTACCGGGCCGCGACCGGAGGCGCTTCCCGGACATCTCGTCCCGGGCGTACGAGCATCCCGCGGACCGTTCCGCCCTGGTCGCGCTGCGCAAGCTGAGCGGTTTCGACACCGTCTTCAAGGCCCTGAGCGGCCTGCTGCCGGAGCGCAGCCTGCGGTTGCTGTTCCTGTCCGACTCGGTGCGGGTGAGCGAGCAGCAGTTCCCGCACCTGCACACGATGCTCCTGGACGCCTGTTACATCCTTGACCTGCCCAAGGTCCCGCCGATGTACGTCACGCAGGACCCGCAGCCCAACGCCATGTGCGTCGGCCTGGACGAGCCGGTCATCGTGGTGACGACGGGCCTGGTCGAGCTGCTGGACGAGGAGGAGATGCGGGCGGTCGTGGGCCACGAGGTGGGCCACGCCCTGTCGGGCCACTCGGTCTACCGGACGGTCCTGCTGTTCCTGACGAACTTCGCGCTGAAGGTGGCCTGGATCCCGCTGGGCGGCATAGCCGTCACCGCGATCGTGACGGCCCTGCGCGAGTGGTTCCGCAAGTCGGAGCTGTCGGCGGACCGGGCCGGGCTGCTGGTGGGCCAGGACCTCCGGGCCTCGCTGCGCGGCCTGATGAAGCTGGCGGGCGGCAACCACCTGCACGAGATGAACGTGGACGCCTTCCTCGCCCAGGCCGAGGAGTACGAGGCGGGCGGCGATCTGCGGGACTCCGTCCTGAAGATCATGAACGTGCTGCCGCGCAGCCACCCGTTCGCCACCGTCCGGGCGGCCGAGCTCAAGCGCTGGGCGGAGAGCCGGGACTTCCAGCGCCTCATGGACGGCCATTACCCGCGGCGCGCGGAGGACAAGGACGCCTCCGTGTCCGACTCCTTCCGCGAGTCGGCCAACCACTACGCGGAGACGGTGCGGTCCAGCAAGGACCCGCTCATGGGGCTCGTGCGGGACATCGCGGGCGGCGCCAACGACCTGGGCGGCCGGCTGCGGGACACCTTCACCGGCCGTGCCGCCGGCCGCCCGAAGAACGAACCGCGCGACGAACCGCGGGACGAGCCGCGCGGCGGGGGTCCGCAGGGCTGACGGATCGGGTCCGGCGGATCACCGTCCCGCCGGGGCCAGGGCGCCCGGCGCCAGCACGCCGCAGAGCCCGCCCGCCGGCCGGCCCGTCGCGTACGGGTCGGTGACGGGCTGGCGGCCGGCGTCGGCCGTCCGGCCGGCCAGGACGGGCCGCAGGTAGGCGGCGTCGTCCGCGCCGCAGGACTCCGGCCCCGCCTCCACCGTGCTCTGCAGCACCTGCAGGTGGTGGTCCTGGAGGTCGTCCCGGTCGAAACGGAAGCGGATGATCCGGCGGACGGTGAACAGCGAGGTGTCCTCCGACCCGGCCTTCGCCGGACCGGCCGCCGCCGGGCGGACCGCGTAGACGAAGGTGTGGTCGGCGGAGACCTCCAGCGCGGCCGGCGAGACCTCGGTGAGGGAGAAGGCGCCCTGCACCCGGGCGGGCGCGTCGTCCACGGCCACCTGGGCGGGGTCGAAGCGCACCAGCCAGCCGGTGATCGCGTGCCGCCCGTCGGCCGCCGGCCGCGCGAGGCTGCGGTCGTACTGGTCCTGCTGCGCGGGCGCGAGCAGCGGGCGCACCGCCCGGCCGTCGCCGCCGCCGAGCACCTCCCGGTCCAGCGCGGACTTGACGGTGTACTCCTTGGCGGTGGCCAGGGCGGCCATCACCAGCCCCTCGGAGAAGTTCTGCGTGCGCCGCACGGCGGGCAGCGTGACGCCGTCGGCGCCCTCCCCGAAGTGCCGGGCCGGGCTGGCGGCGAAGAGCCGCGCCGCGGAACCGCCGGGCACCGTCCCGCGCGGGGCGAGCGGTATCACGGTGGTCTGCAGCGGCTCGGCGGACGGCGGCCTGGGCTCTTTGTAGGGGTGGCGCAGCCCCATGTAGACGGCCGTGCCGAAGGCCAGCGCGATCAGCAGGACGAGGAGCAGCAGTTGGCGGGAGGCGCCGAGCCGGGCCCAGGCGTGCCGGGTGCGCACGGCCGGGGCGTGGTCGCCCAGCCGCTCCCTGGCCGAGAACTCCTGGAGGCGGGCAGCCCGGACGAACGATTCGTCGAAGACGACCGACCGGTACTCTTCGTCACCACCTCCCGGGGCACCCTCGGGCGGCCCCTCAGGCGGGTCTCCAGGCCCTTCCATACCTTCAGGGTAGGTCGCCGGGCCCGTCCGTAAACGCGCCGGTACACGACAACTTCCGGCGGCGGCCCAGGGGCGCGCCGACCGGGCGCGTGAGGCCCGGGCCAAGGATGTCGCCGCAGGCCACCCCGGCCATGATCACTCAGGGTGACGGAGGGCGGGCCGGCGGTCAGCCGTGCCGCAGGGCCGCCGGGGCCGTGGCCGCCGACGCCGCGGAGGCGGCGGGAGCCCGGGGGTCCGCCGCGGCGTCCGGCCGGCCCGCGTGCGGCAGGGACCCCTGCCGCCGCGGTGGCGCGTCGACGCCGGTGGTGGCGGGCGGCGGCGCGGGGTTCCTGCGGTCGCCGGAGGACGCCCCCCGGTAGACCGCCGCGAACGCCAGGGCCACCGCGCCGATGCCCAGCAGGACGCAGAGCACCCAGGCCACCGGCCGGTACCAGCGCGGGCGGCCCCGGTAGGGCCCGCGGCGGCTGCCGTAGCGGCCGTAGGGCCCGTAGGCGTCGTCCGGGTCGAGGTCGTGGGTGAGCGTCCGCCAGGCGCCCGGTCCGCCGCCGGTGCGGCGGCGGGTCCGCCCGTCGGCACGCCGCCCGTACGCGTCGTACCCCTCGTACCCGTCGTCCTCGCCCGGTCCGCCGCCCGAGCGGGCCCGGGCGGCGAGCACGCGCTCGGCCGCGCTGGGCTCGTGCACCACGGCGGCCCGCACGAACTCCTCGTCGAAGACCACCGCGGCGAACTCGTCCTCGCCTCCGCGGTGGTGGCTGTCGGGCTCCTCGCCGTCCGGGAACGGCTTGCCCCCCACGTCGTCCGGCACGCCCCCAGCGTAGACCCGAAGCGGTCAATCCGCGCGGGCGGTACGGGAATTAGGGCCGCCGCACCCGCCCGGAACCCGGCCCGTCGCCGCCCCGCCGCAGGTCAGCCCCGGATGTGTCCGTCACCCGTGACGATGTACTTGGTCGAGGTGAGCTCGGGCAGCCCCATCGGTCCGCGCGCGTGCAGCTTCTGGGTGGAGATGCCGATCTCCGCGCCGAAGCCGAACTGACCGCCGTCCGTGAACCGCGTCGACGCGTTGACCGCGACCGTCGTGGAATCCACCAATCGGGTGAACCGGCGGGCCGCCTGCTGCGAGGTGGTGACGATCGCCTCCGTGTGTCCGGAGGACCACTGCCGGATGTGCCGCACGGCGTCGTCCAGCGAGTCCACCACCGCGGCCGCGATGTCGTAGGAGAGGTACTCGGTCGCCCAGTCCTCCTCGGTGGCGGGCACCACGGTCGCCTTCGTCCCGCCGGCCAGCTCCCGCACCCGCTCGTCGGCGTGGACCGTCACCCCGGCCTCCGCCAGGGCGTCCAGCGCGGCCGGCAACAGGCGCTCGGCGATGTCCCGGTGGACGAGGAGGGTCTCGGCCGCGTTGCACACGCTGACGCGGTGCGCCTTGGAGTTGACGAGCACCCGGACCGCCGTGTCGAGGTCGGCGTCGGCGTCCACGTACACATGGCAGTTGCCGGTGCCCGTCTCGATCACCGGGACCGTGGACTCCTCGACGACGGTCCGGATCAGCGAGGCGCCGCCGCGCGGGATCAGCACGTCGACCAGGCCGCGGGCGCGCATCAGCTCCTTCACGGACTCCCGGCTCTCCCCCGGCACCAGCTGCACGGCGTCCGCGGGCAGCCCCGCGCCCGCCACGGCCTCGCGCACGACGGCCACCAGGGCGGTGTTCGACGCGTACGCCGAGGAGGAGCCGCGCAGCAGGACCGCGTTGCCGGACTTCAGGCAGAGCGCGGCGGCGTCCACCGTCACGTTCGGCCGGGCCTCGTAGACGATGCCGACGACACCGAGCGGCACCCGGACCTGCCGCAGGTCGATGCCGTTGGGCAGAGTGGAGCCGCGCACCACCTCGCCGACCGGATCGGGCAGGCCCGCCACACTGCGCACGTCGGCGGCGATGGCCAGGACGCGCTCGGGAGTGAGGGTCAGCCGGTCGACGACGCCCTCGGCGGTGCCGGCGGCGCGGGCCCGGGCGACGTCCTCGGCGTTGGCGGCGACGATCTCGTCGGTCCGGGCCTCCAGGGCGTCGGCGACGGCGAGCAGCGCCGCGTCCTTGGCCGCGCGTGGCAGCGGCGCGAGCTCGGCGGCGGCGGTACGGGCACGGACCGCGGCACGGAGCACAGGGGACTCGGGGAGGGTGCTGGAGGTGGGGGTGTCGCTGCTCATGGGCACGCAGCTTAGTTGCGGCGGGCCCCGTCCCGCGCGGACCGTTCGCCCCTCGGACGGGCGCCCGCCGCGTCAGAACGGGTGCACCCCCACCGGCGCGGCCGGCAGCGGGCCGCAGCCCTCGGCCACCCGCTGGTGGTACGTCTCGCGGTCGATGACCTCCAGCCCGACGATCTCCCACGGCGGGAGGCGGGCCGTCGAGCGGTGCTCGCCCCAGAGCCGCAGGGCGACGGCGGCCGCGTCGTGCAGGTCGCGGGCCTCCTCCCAGTACCGGATCTCGGCGTGGTCGTTGGCGTAGCGGCTGGTCAGCAGGAAGGGGTGGTCGTGGGCGAGCTGCTCCAGCGCCCGCCGCACCTCGCCCAGCGGCGCCTCGGCCCCCGAGACGCTGAGGGTGACGTGCCACAGCCGGGACCCGCCGCTCGCGCCCGCCGCGGCGCCGTCCGGGCGGTCCGTGCCGGTGTCCTCCCCCGTGCCGTGTGCCCCGACGCTGGTCAGGACGGGCTCCTCCCCCGCAGCCCTCGGGATGCGGGAGACCGATCCCCCACCTCGGGGCGAGGCCCCTGGGCGCCCTCGTCTCACCGGCGGCCTCCCTGTCTGGCCGGCCCCGTGCGCGTCCGCGACGGAGCCGAGTCGTGCTGGTTCTCCCGCGCGCCGGATCCCCGTCCGGGACGCCGCCCGCCCGCGGCGGCCCCCTCCGGTTCGGACCCGGCCCCGGATCCGGATACGGCCCCTGAGCCCGGCGCGGACCCGGCCCTTAAGAGTTGACCAGCCCACGGACGGCCGCGGGGTGGTTTTACGGAAAGGCCGGAGGAAAGGCTGGACTTACCTCGGGACGGCCCTCCGCGCGGGCCCGGATGCCGTACCTTTCCCCGCTACTGCCCGCGACATCCTCTCCCATGCCTCCGCTTCGCCGGCCGCTTCCGTCCGAAGCCCTGACGCCCGTCAGGGAAAGGGGACGGCTCAAGGTGGCCGTGAGGGAAACGGACGGCTCAGGGCCGCAGGACGACCAGATCGTCGCGGTGCACGACCTCGCGCTCGTAGCCGGGTCCGAGCTCGCGGGCCAGGTCGCGGGTGGAGCGGCCGAGCAGCTGCGGGATCTCCCCCGCGTCGTAGGCGACCAGCCCGCGGGCCACCGCGCGGCCCGCGCCGTCCCGCAGCTCGACCGGGTCGCCCGCGCTGAACTCGCCCTCGACGGCCGCGATGCCCGCCGGCAGCAGCGAGCCGGTGCCCTGGACCACCGCGCGCACCGCGCCGTCGTCCAGGGTGAGCGCGCCGCGCGGGGTGGAGGCGTGCGCCAGCCACAGCAGCCGGTCGGCGGAGCGGCGGCCGGTGCGGTGGAAGAGGGTGCCGGTGGGGCGGCCGAGGAGGGCGTCGGCGGCGTGGCTGGCGGAGGTGAGGACGACGGGGATGCCCGCGGCGGCGGCGATCCGGGCGGCCTCGACCTTCGTCACCATGCCGCCGGTGCCGACGCCGGCCTTGCCGGCGCTGCCGATGGAGATCCCCTCCAGGTCCCGCGGCCCGGCGACCTCGGCGATCCGCGAGGTGCCCGGGGTGCTGGGGTCGCCGTCGTAGAGGCCGTCCACGTCGGAGAGGAGGACGAGCAGGTCGGCGCGGACGAGGTGGGCGACGAGCGCGGCGAGCCGGTCGTTGTCGCCGAACCGGATCTCGTCCGTGGCCACGGTGTCGTTCTCGTTGACGACCGGGACCGCGCCCAGGGCCAGCAGCTCGTCCAGCGTCCGGCGGGCGTTGCGGTAGTGCGCGCGGCGGCTGGTGTCGTCGGCGGTCAGCAGCACCTGCCCGACGCGGCGGCCGTAGCGGGCGAACGACGCGGTGTAGCGGGCGACCAGCAGCCCCTGGCCGACGCTGGCGGCGGCCTGCTGGCGGGCCAGGTCCTTCGGCCGCCGGTCGAGGCCGAGCGGCGCGAGGCCGGCGGCGATGGCGCCGGAGGAGACGAGGACGATCTCCTTGCCCGCCGTGTCGCCGAGCACCCGGGCCAGGACGTCGACGAGCGCGTCAACCCGGTCGGCGTCCAGTCCCCCGCCCGCGGTGGTGAGAGAGGACGAGCCCACCTTGACCACGATCCTGCGGGCGCCGGTGACGTCCGGCCGGATCCCCCCGTCCGTCCCGGTCTCCGTCTCCTCCGCAGTCCCTGCCCGCACTGTGCTCCGCACCTCTGCTCTCGCCCGTCGGCCCTGCCGTCTCCACTGGAAACGGCCAATCTACCGTCTGACGATTGTGGTCGTTCGACCCTATTTTGTGCCGGTTGCCATGACCGAAGATTGCTCCTGGCCCAGCGGCCGTCATACGGTCGGTTGCGGCCGTTGTCCCGACCGTTGTCCCATGACGTGTCCGACCCGGTCCATCCCGATCCTTCAGTTCTCCTGCCAGGAGCCCGCCCAGTGCCTGCCGGAACAGTCCCCCGCCGAGCCGTACAGGCCGCGGCGCTACTCGCGATGCTGGTGTCGTTCGTACTCCAGCTCGTGGGCGCGCTGCTGCCCAACGTGCCGCTCTTGATCGCCACCTCGGCGGCGGGCCTCGCGCTCGATCTCTATCTGCAGCACCGCGACCCCGGTCTGCTCGCCCTGCTCGGCAAGGTCCGGTTCGACGTCATGGTGCGGCAGCTGCTGCGCGACATGGTGATCATGCTGGGGCTGCTGCGGCTGCACGACGACGGCTCGCTGCGCGACTACGCGCCGGTCTTCGTCGGCGTCGTCCTCTTCTACGCGGCCCACCTCGGCTGCCAGGCGGTCGCCATCCTGGTCCGCCGCTCGCGCACCCTGCCGTTCGTCACGCGCAACATCGACGCGTCGGGTCTGCACCTGACCGCCGCCCCGCCGCGCATCCTGGCCCGCCAGCACGGCCGCCGCCTGGTCCGCTTCGCCGTCCCGGCGACGCTGGGCCTGCTGGTCACCGTGGGCACCGGCAAGGCCGCGGGTGCCATGGCCGGCGTCGGCGTGGCCCTGCTGCTGGCCCTCGGCGGGCTGCTCTACCTCGCGAGCTGGCTGCGTCCGGCCAAGCGGATCGCCACCGAGGAGCAGGCCATAGAGTGGCTCGACCGCTGGCTGGCCGACTACCGGCCGACCGTCGGCATGTACTTCTCCGGCGGCACCAGCTCCGCGTACCAGGCGAACATGTGGCTCTCCACGCTCGCCCAGCTCGACGGCAACCCGATCATCGTGCTGCGCGAGCGCTTCATGGTGAAGAAGATCGACGCCACGGACATCCCGATCGTGTGCATCCCCAAGGTCCACCACCTGATGGCCCTGGAGAAGTCGACCCTCAAGGTGCTGCTGCACCCGTCGAACTCCGGCAAGACCTCCCAGGTCCTGCGGATGCCGTCGATCAAGCACGCGTTCATCAACCACGGCGAGAGCGACAAGCTCTCCAGCTGCAACCCGTACTCCAAGGCGTACGACGAGATCTGGGTCGCCGGCCCGGCCGCGCGCGAGCGCTACCAGCTCGCCGACATCGGCGTGGACGACCGGGACGTGGTCGAGGTCGGCCGCCCGCAGCTGTCCCCGATCCGGCCGTACGCGGGCCCGCCGGTCCGCCCGTACACCACCGTGCTGTACGCCCCCACCTGGGAGGGCTGGGACGGCAACCCGGGCAACACCTCGGTCATGCTGGCCGGCGAGAACATCGTCCGCGAGCTGCTCGCCGACCCCGCCGTCCGGCTGCTCTACAAGCCGCACCCGATGACCGGCTCCGTCGACCCGCGCGCGGGCGAGGCGAACCGGCGCATCAAGGAGATGATCCGCGAGGCCAACGAGCGGCGCGAGGGCCCGCGCCCCGGCCCGGAGGCCGCCGCCGAACTGGAGCGGCTGACGGCCGAGCTCCAGGCGCTCACCACCAGCACCTTCCGTCCCAGCGTGGACGAGACGGAGCGGATGCTCGTCCAGACCGCCCCCGAGCCGGGCCGGGCCGCGGCGGTCGAGGCCGCCACGGCCGCCTGGGAGGCGGCGTACTGGGCCTCGCTGCCCGAGTGGGAGCACCAGATCGTCACCGGCCCGCGGCCGGCGCTGTACAGCTGCTTCAACCAGGCCGACGTCCTGATCAGCGACGTCTCCAGCGTCGTCTCGGACTACCTGATCAGCGAGAAGCCGTACGCCGTGGCCAACACCAGCGGGATGAGCGAGGAGGAGTTCCTCGCGAACTTCCCGACCGTCACCGCGGCCACGATCCTGACGCCCGACGGCTCCGGCGTCCGCGCGCTGCTCGCCGCGGTCCGCGACCCGCGCCTGGACCGCCTCGCCGAGGCGCGCGCCCAGCTCAAGGTCCAGCTGCTCGGCCCGTCCGACCCGCCGTCCCTGGTCCGCTTCAACCAGGCGGCCCTGGACCTGGCCCGCGCGGCCGACGAGCGCGCGGCGCGGGTCGCGGCGCGGGCGGCGGCTTCGGAGATTCCGGGCCAGCGGGAGGGCGCGGGCGCCCTTCTCCCGGGCGAGGAGCCGTCCCCGGCCGCCGGGGGCGGGGGCGACTGGTTCAGCCCCGCACAGGGCCGCTGACGCGGTTCTCACGTGCGTGAGGGCGGGACCGGGGTGTGGTTGCCCCGGTCCCGCCCTTTCTCCGTTTCTCGCGGGGGGGCGAGCCCCCGCACACCCCCGGGCGGACTGATTCAGCCCGTCCGGCGTTTGAGGACGAGCGGCGAAGCCGCGAAAGCGGGGTCTGGGGCGCAGCCCCAGGAAACGGCGAAGGGGCGGGCCCGGGGCACAAACCCCCGACCCACCCCACAGAGCGCCGCACCCGCTACGCGAACGGATCGAACCCCCGATACTCCTGCTCCGCCTCGTCCCGCTCCGCCTGCCGATCCCGCCGCCGCTGCGCCGCGGGCCGCGGCGCCTCAAGCCGGTGGTCCTCGCCACGACGACCGAGCATCTCCGCACCGGCGGCCATCGTCGGCTCCCAGTCGAAGACGACCGCGTCCTCCTCGGAGCCGATGGCGACGCCGTCGCCCGCGCGGGCCCCGGCCTTCATCAGCTCGTCCTCGACTCCGAGGCGGTTGAGGCGGTCGGCCAGGTAGCCGACGGCCTCGTCGTTGTTGAAGTCGGTCTGCCGCACCCAGCGCTCCGGCTTCTCGCCGCGCACCCGGTAGATGCCGTCGTCCTCCAGCGTGACGGTGAAGCCCGCGTCGTCCACGGCCTTCGGCCGGATGACGATCCGCGTCGCCTCCTCCTTCGGCTTGGCGGCGCGCGCCTCGGCGACGATGCCGGCCAGGGCGAACGACAGCTCCTTGAGGCCCTGCCGGGAGACCGCCGACACCTCGAAGACGCGCAGGCCGCGCGCCTCCAGGTCGGGGCGGATCATGTCGGCGAGGTCCTGGCCGTCGGGGATGTCGACCTTGTTGAGGACGACGATCCGCGGCCGGTTCTCCAGGCCGCCGTACTCCTTGAGCTCGGCCTCGATGACGTCGAGGTCGCTCAGCGGGTCGCGCTCGGACTCCAGCGTGGCCGTGTCCAGCACGTGCACCAGCACCGAGCAGCGCTCGACGTGCCGCAGGAACTCCAGGCCCAGCCCCTTGCCCTGGCTGGCGCCGGGGATCAGGCCGGGGACGTCGGCGATGGTGTAGACGGTCGAGCCGGCCGTCACGACGCCGAGGTTCGGGACGAGCGTGGTGAACGGGTAGTCGGCGATCTTCGGCTTCGCGGCGGAGAGCACGGAGATCAGCGAGGACTTGCCTGCGCTCGGGTAGCCGACGAGCGCCACGTCGGCGACGGTCTTGAGCTCCAGGACGATGTCCTGGAGGTCGCCGGGCTCGCCGAGCAGCGCGAAACCGGGCGCCTTGCGGCGGGCCGAGGCCAGCGCCGCGTTGCCGAGGCCGCCGCGGCCGCCCTGGGCGGCGATGTAGGTGGTGCCCTGGCCGACGAGGTCGGCGAGGACATTGCCGCGCTTGTCGAGCACGACGGTGCCGTCCGGCACCGGCAGGACCAGGTCCTGGCCGTCCTTGCCGGAGCGGTTGCCGCCCTCGCCGGGCTTGCCGTTGGTGGCCTTGCGGTGCGGGCTGTGGTGGTAGTCCAGGAGCGTCGTGACGGACTGGTCGACGACCAGGATCACGTCGCCGCCACGGCCGCCGTTGCCGCCGTCCGGGCCGCCGAGCGGCTTGAACTTCTCACGGTGCACGGAGGCGCAGCCATGGCCTCCGTTACCCGCGGCGACATGCAGCTCGACGCGGTCCACGAAGGTGGTCATAGCGGGTTGCCTCCGATACGTAGGTGGGGGTGTGTCTGTTGTAACGCGGCGAGGGCGGCCCCGCTTCCCCACAGGGGAAGGGAGGTCCGCCCTCGCTGTATCGCTCTACGGAAGCCGTGATCGGAAGATCAGGCGACCGGAACGATGTTGACGACCTTGCGGCCACGGTGGGTGCCGAACTGCACCGCACCGGCGTTCAGCGCGAACAGGGTGTCGTCGCCACCGCGACCGACACCGGCACCCGGGTGGAAGTGGGTGCCGCGCTGGCGGACCAGGATCTCACCGGCGCTGACGACCTGACCGCCGAAGCGCTTCACGCCGAGCCGCTGAGCGTTGGAGTCGCGACCGTTCCGGGTGGACGATGCGCCCTTCTTGTGTGCCATGTCTCCTCAGTCCCTTACTTCGCGGCCGTCGGGATGCCGGTGATCTTCAGCGCGGTGTACTGCTGGCGGTGACCAATCCGCTTGCGGTAACCGGTCTTGTTCTTGTACTTCAGGATGTCGATCTTGGCACCCTTGTGGTGGTCCACGATCTCGGCCTGAACCTTGATGCCCGCCAGGACCCACGGGTCGCTGGTGACGGACTCGCCGTCGACGACGAGCAGCGTCGAGAGCTCGACCTGGTCGCCCACCTTGCCGTCGGAAATCTTGTCAACCTCGACGATGTCGCCGACAGCAACCTTGTGCTGACGACCACCGCTACGCACGACTGCGTACACGCGGATCTCACTCTCGCTAGTAATCGGGACCTCTGATGCCAGCCGCTCAGACGGGCGGAGCCCGTGCTGTCCGAGTGGACGAGCGGCCTCTCCCGGCGGACCGGGAGGGATTTGCTCAGGGGTAGGCGTACAGACGCCGAATGGCAAGGTTACGGGGCCCAAAGCAGGGGGTCAAACCGGGCCCCACCCCCAGCCCGTCCGGCGTTTGAGGACAGCGCGCGAAGCGCGCTTCGGGGGTGCGGGGGCGTAGCCCCTGCGAGAAACGGCGAAAGGGCGGGACCGGGGCACCCAACGCCGCAGGGCGGCCACCCCGTGAGGGATGACCGCCCTGCGAAACCGCGAACCGCGAACCGCGAACCGAATTACTGGTTGTACGGCCCGTAGTCGTAGTCCTCCAGCGGAACCGCCTGACCCGACCCCGTCCCGAAGGGCGAGTAGTCGATGTCGTCGTACCCGACGGCCGAGTACATGGCGGCCTTAGCCTCCTCGGTCGGCTCGACCCGGATGTTCCGGTAACGGGACAGACCCGTACCGGCCGGGATGAGCTTACCGATGATCACGTTCTCCTTGAGGCCGATGAGCGAGTCGGACTTGGCGTTGATCGCCGCGTCCGTCAGCACTCGGGTCGTCTCCTGGAAGGAGGCGGCCGACAGCCAGGACTCCGTGGCCAGCGAGGCCTTGGTGATACCCATCAGCTGCGGACGGCCGGAGGCCGGGTGGCCGCCTTCCTGGACCACACGACGGTTCTCCGCCTCGAAGCGCGAGCGCTCCACGAGCTCGCCCGGCAGCAGCTCCGCGTCGCCGGACTCGATGATCGTCACGCGGCGCAGCATCTGCCGGATGATGATCTCGATGTGCTTGTCGTGGATCGACACGCCCTGCGAGTTGTAGACCTTCTGGACTTCGCCGACCAGGTGGACCTGGACCGCGCGCTGACCGAGGATCCGCAGCACGTCGTGCGGATTGGTGGCACCCACGGTGAGCTTCTGGCCCACCTCGACGTGGTCGCCCTCGGACACCAGCAGACGGGCACGCTTCGAGATCGCGTAGGCGGTCTCGTCGGAGCCGTCGTCCGGCGTGACGACGATCTTCTTGGTCTTCTCGGTCTCCTCGATGCGGACGCGGCCGGCCGCCTCCGAAATCGGGGCGACACCCTTGGGCGTACGGGCCTCGAAGAGCTCGACGACACGGGGCAGACCCTGGGTGATGTCGTCACCGGCCACACCACCGGTGTGGAAGGTACGCATCGTCAGCTGGGTACCGGGCTCACCGATCGACTGGGCGGCGATGATGCCCGCCGCCTCGCCGATGTCCACCAGCTTGCCGGTCGCCAGCGAGCGGCCGTAGCAGTAGGCACAGGTGCCGACCGCGGACTCACAGGTGAGGACCGAGCGGGTCTTGACCGTCTCGACGCCGTGGGCGACGAGCTGGTCGATGAGCACGTCACCGAGGTCGACGTTGGCCGGCGCGATGACCTTGCCGTCGACGACGACGTCCTCGGCCAGCATGCGGGCGTACACCGAGGTCTCGACGTCGTCGGCCTTGCGCAGCACGCCGTTGGCGTCCTTGGTCGCGATCGTCAGCTTGAGGCCGCGGTCGGTGCCACAGTCCTCCTCACGGATGATCACGTCCTGGGAGACGTCCACGAGACGACGGGTCAGGTAACCCGAGTCGGCGGTACGGAGGGCGGTGTCCGCGAGACCCTTACGGGCACCGTGGGTGGAGATGAAGTACTCCAGCACGGAGAGACCCTCACGGAACGACGCCTTAATGGGCCGCGGAATGGTCTCGTTCTTCGCGTTCGACACCAGACCACGCATACCGGCGATCTGCCGCATCTGCATCATGTTTCCTCGGGCACCCGAGTCAACCATCATGAAGATGGGGTTCGTCTTGGGGAAGTTCGCGTTCATCGCCTCGGCGACCTCGTTGGTCGCCTTGGTCCAGATCGCGATGAGCTCCTGCGTGCGCTCGTCCTTGGTGATCAGACCGCGCTCGTACTGCTTCTGGACCTTCTCGTCCAGCGCCTCGTAGCCCGCGACGATCTCCTTCTTCGCCTCAGGCACGACGACGTCGGAGATGGCCACGGTGACGCCGGAACGGGTCGCCCAGTGGAAGCCGGCCGCCTTCAGGTTGTCGAGCGTCGCCGCCACGATGACCTTGGGGTAGCGCTCGGCCAGGTCGTTGACGATCTCGGAGAGCTGCTTCTTGCCCACCGAGTAGTCGACGAACGGGTAGTCCTCGGGCAGCAGCTCGTTGAAGAGCGCGCGGCCCAGGGTGGTGCGCAGACGGAACGAGTCCCCCTGCTGCCACTCCGGCTCGCCCTCCTCCGCGGCCGGCGGGGTCCAGCCACGCGGCGGGACGGTGCCGATCGGGAAGCGGATGTCGACCTTCGCCTGGAGCGAGAGCTCCCGGGCGTCGAACGCCATGATCGCCTCGGCGACGGACGCGAACGAGCGGCCCTCGCCCTTGACCTCGCGCTCCTCTTCGTCCGTGGTGAGGAAGAAGAGGCCCAGCACCATGTCCTGGGTCGGCATGGTGACCGGACGGCCGTCGGCCGGCTTGAGGATGTTGTTCGAGGACAGCATCAGGATGCGGGCCTCGGCCTGCGCCTCCGCGGAGAGCGGCAGGTGGACGGCCATCTGGTCACCGTCGAAGTCCGCGTTGAACGCGGTGCAGACGAGCGGGTGGATCTGGATGGCCTTGCCCTCGACCAGCTGCGGCTCGAAGGCCTGGATGCCGAGGCGGTGCAGGGTGGGCGCACGGTTCAGCAGAACCGGGTGCTCCGCGATGACCTCTTCGAGGACGTCGTACACGACCGTGCGGCCGCGCTCGACCATGCGCTTCGCGCTCTTGATGTTCTGCGCGTGGTTCAGGTCGACCAGGCGCTTCATCACGAACGGCTTGAAGAGCTCCAGCGCCATGGCCTTGGGCAGACCACACTGGTGCAGCTTCAGCTGCGGGCCGACGACGATGACGGAACGCGCGGAGTAGTCCACACGCTTACCGAGCAGGTTCTGACGGAAACGGCCCTGCTTACCCTTCAGCATGTCGCTGAGGGACTTCAGCGGACGGTTGCCGGGGCCCGTGACCGGGCGACCACGACGGCCGTTGTCGAAGAGCGCGTCGACGGCCTCCTGAAGCATGCGCTTCTCGTTGTTCACGATGATCTCGGGGGCACCGAGGTCAAGGAGTCGCTTGAGGCGGTTGTTGCGGTTGATGACGCGGCGGTACAGGTCGTTCAGGTCGGAGGTCGCGAAGCGGCCACCGTCCAGCTGCACCATCGGACGCAGGTCCGGCGGGATCACCGGGATGCAGTCCAGCACCATGCCGCTGGGGCTGTTGCGGGTCTGCAGGAAGGCGGAGACGACCTTGAGGCGCTTGAGCGCACGGGTCTTCTTCTGGCCCTTGCCGGTACGGATGATCTCGCGGAGGCGCTCGGCCTCCTCGTCGAGGTCGAAGGACTCCAGGCGCTTCTGCAGCGCGGCGGCGCCCATCGCACCCATGAAGTAGGTGCCGAAGCGGTCGCGCAGCTCGCGGTAGAGCAGCTCGTCGCCCTCAAGGTCCTGGACCTTGAGGTTCTTGAAGCGGTTCCAGACCTCGTCGAGACGGTCGATCTCGCGCTGCGCACGGTCGCGCAGCTGCTTCATCTCACGCTCGGCACCCTCGCGCACCTTGCGGCGCACGTCGGCCTTGGCACCCTCGGCCTCCAGCTCGGCCAGGTCGGACTCGAGCTTCTTGGCCCGGGCCTCCAGGTCGGCGTCGCGGCGCTGCTCGATCTGCTGGCGCTCGACGGAGACGTGGGCCTCCAGCGAGGGCAGGTCGCGCGTACGGCGCTCCTCGTCCACCCACGTGATCATGTAGGCGGCGAAGTAGATGACCTTCTCGAGGTCCTTCGGGGCGAGGTCGAGCAGGTAGCCCAGCCGCGACGGAACGCCCTTGAAGTACCAGATGTGGGTGACGGGGGCGGCGAGCTCGATGTGGCCCATCCGCTCACGGCGCACCTTGGCGCGCGTGACCTCGACGCCACAGCGCTCACAGATGATGCCCTTGAAGCGGACACGCTTGTACTTGCCGCAGTAGCACTCCCAGTCCCGGGTGGGGCCGAAGATCTTCTCGCAGAAGAGCCCGTCCTTTTCCGGCTTCAGGGTGCGGTAGTTGATGGTCTCCGGCTTCTTGACCTCGCCGTGGGACCAGGTTCGGATGTCGTCCGCGGTCGCCAGGCCGATCCGCAGCTCGTCGAAGAAGTTGACGTCGAGCACTTTGTCGTCAATCCCTCTTTCAGGGTTCGTGCCCTCTCGCACTAGCGAGGTGTGGGCTCTACATCAGTGGTCTGGGGGTCCGGGGACGACCGGGGCCTCACAGGGAGGCCCCGGTCAGACCCGTCAGACCTCTTCGACGCTGCTCGGCTCGCGCCGGGACAGGTCGATACCGAGCTCCTCCGCCGCGCGGAAGACGTCCTCGTCGGTGTCCCGCATCTCGATGGACATGCCGTCCGAGGACAGCACCTCCACGTTGAGGCAGAGGGACTGCATCTCCTTGATGAGCACCTTGAAGGACTCGGGGATGCCGGGCTCGGGGATGTTCTCGCCCTTGACGATCGCCTCGTAGACCTTCACTCGGCCGGTGACGTCGTCGGACTTGATGGTCAGCAGCTCCTGGAGGGCGTACGCGGCGCCGTATGCCTCCAGCGCCCACACCTCCATCTCACCGAAGCGCTGGCCACCGAACTGAGCCTTACCACCCAGCGGCTGCTGGGTGATCATGGAGTACGGACCGGTCGAACGGGCGTGCAGCTTGTCGTCGACCAGGTGGTGGAGCTTGAGGATGTACATGTACCCGACCGAGATCGGGTCCGGGAACGGCTCGCCGGAGCGGCCGTCGAACAGCCGGGCCTTGCCGGACGGGAGCACCATGCGCTCGCCGTCGCGGTTGGGCACGGTGTGCTCGAACAGGCCGGCCAGCTCGTCCTCGCGGGCACCGTCGAAGACCGGGGTCGCGACGTTGGTGCCCGGGGCGACCTCGTCGGCGCCGATCGCCTTGAGGCGCTCCATCCACTCCTCGCTGCCCTGGACGTTCCAGCCCTGGCTGGCGAGCCAGCCGAGGTGGATCTCCAGGACCTGTCCCGGGTTCATTCGGGACGGGACACCCAGCGGGTTGAGGATGATGTCGACCGGGGTGCCGTCCTCCAGGAACGGCATGTCCTCGACCGGCAGGATCTTGGAGATGACGCCCTTGTTGCCGTGACGGCCGGCGAGCTTGTCACCGTCGGTGATCTTGCGCTTCTGGGCCACGTAGACGCGGACCAGCTGGTTCACGCCCGGAGGAAGCTCGTCGCCCTCCTCGCGGTCGAAGACGCGGACGCCGATGACCTTGCCGATCTCGCCGTGCGGGACCTTCAGCGAGGTGTCACGGACCTCACGCGCCTTCTCACCGAAGATCGCGCGGAGCAGGCGCTCCTCGGGGGTCAGCTCGGTCTCACCCTTCGGGGTGACCTTGCCGACGAGGATGTCGCCGCCGATGACCTCGGCACCGATGCGGATGATGCCGCGCTCGTCGAGGTCGGAGAGGACCTCCTCGGAGACGTTCGGGATGTCCCGGGTGATCTCCTCGGGGCCGAGCTTGGTGTCACGGGCGTCGACCTCGTGCTCCTCGATGTGGATCGAGGAGAGGACGTCGTCCTGCACGAGGCGCTGCGACAGGATGATCGCGTCCTCGTAGTTGTGACCCTCCCACGGCATGAACGCCACGAGCAGGTTCTTGCCGAGCGCCATCTCACCGTTCTCGGTGGACGGACCGTCGGCGAGCACCTGGCCGGCGACCACGCGGGCGCCCTCGTCCACGACGACCTTCTGGTTGAAGGACGTGCCCTGGTTCGAGCGGGAGAACTTGGCGACCCGGTACGTGTTGTACGTGCCGTCGTCGTTGGCGACCGTGACGTAGTCCGCGGAGATCTCCTGGACCACGCCGTCCTTCTCGGCCTTGATGACGTCGCCGGCGTCGACCGCGCAGCGGTACTCCATGCCGGTGCCGACCAGCGGCGCCTCCGCCTTGATCAGCGGAACGGCCTGGCGCATCATGTTCGATCCCATGAGCGCGCGGTTGGCGTCGTCGTGCTCGAGGAACGGGATCATGGCGGTCGCGACCGACACCATCTGGCGCGGCGAGACGTCCATGTAGTCGACCTCGGCCGGCGCGATGTAGTCGATCTCGCCGCCACGGCGGCGGACCAGCACACGGGCCTCGGCGAACCGCAGCTCGTCGGTGAGCGGGGCGTTCGCCTGCGCGATGACGAAGCGGTCTTCCTCGTCGGCGGTCAGGTAGTGCACCTCGTCGGTGACCTGGCCGTCGACGACCTTGCGGTACGGGGTCTCGACGAAACCGAACGCGTTGACGCGGCCGTAGGACGCGAGCGAGCCGATCAGACCGATGTTCGGGCCTTCGGGGGTCTCGATCGGGCACATGCGGCCGTAGTGCGACGGGTGGACGTCTCGGACCTCGAAGCCGGCCCGCTCACGCGAGAGACCGCCCGGACCCAGCGCCGACAGACGGCGCTTGTGGGTCAGACCCGACAGCGGGTTGGTCTGGTCCATGAACTGGGACAGCTGGCTGGTGCCGAAGAACTCCTTGATGGAGGCGACGACCGGCCGGATGTTGATCAGGGTCTGCGGCGTGATCGCCTCGACGTCCTGGGTGGTCATCCGCTCGCGGACGACGCGCTCCATACGAGCCAGACCCGTGCGGACCTGGTTCTGGATGAGCTCGCCGACGTTGCGCAGACGACGGTTGCCGAAGTGGTCGATGTCGTCGGTCTCGACGACGATCGAGGTGCCGTTCTCACCGACGGTCTCGGTCTCACCGGCGTGCAGCTTGACCAGGTACTTGATCGTCGCGATGACGTCGTCGACGGTGAGCACACCGGCGTCGAGCGGGGCGTCGGCGCCCAGCTTCTTGTTGACCTTGTAGCGGCCGACCTTGGCCAGGTCGTAGCGCTTCGGGTTGAAGTACAGGTTCTCCAGCAGCGTCTGCGCGGCCTCACGCGTGGGCGGCTCGCCCGGACGCAGCTTGCGGTAGATGTCGAGCAGCGCGTCGTCCTGGCCCTGGGTGTGGTCCTTCTCCAGGGTGGCGCGCATGGACTCGTACTCGCCGAACTCCTCGAGGATCTGCTCGGTGGTCCAGCCGAGAGCCTTGAGCAGCACGGTGACGGACTGCTTGCGCTTGCGGTCGATGCGGACGCCGACCATGTCGCGCTTGTCGACCTCCATCTCCAGCCAGGCACCCCGGGACGGGATGATCTTGGCGGTGAAGATGTCCTTGTCGGACGTCTTGTCGATGGAGGAGTCGAAGTAGACACCGGGAGAACGGACCAGCTGCGAGACGACGACACGCTCGGTGCCGTTGATGCAGAAGGTGCCCTTGGGCGTCATGAGCGGGAAGTCGCCCATGAAGACCGTCTGGGACTTGATCTCACCGGTCTCGTTGTTGGTGAACTCGGCCGTGACGAAGAGCGGGGCCGCGTACGTGAAGTCGCGCTCCTTGCACTCGTCGATCGAGTTCTTCGGGGGCTCGAAACGGTGATCACGGAACGTCAGCGACATCGACCCGGAGAAGTCCTCGATCGGGGAGATCTCCTCGAAGATCTCCTCCAGACCGGACTTGGTGGGGACGTCCTGACCAGACTCCAGCGCAGCCTCGACGCGAGCCTTCCAGGCGGCGTTGCCGAGCAGCCAGTCGAAGCTCTCGGTCTGCAGCGCAAGGAGGTTCGGAACCTCGAGAGGCTCCTTGATCTTCGCAAATGAGATGCGCAGCGGGGCAGTGCTGGCGCCGTTGTTCGTATTGGCGGTCGAGGCGTTGCGCGAGGCGGCCAAGAGGGGGTCCTTCCGAGGGCTCGGACTCACTACGCGCGTACCGGTCCCACCGCGTGCTCCGATAGAAAATCCCAGGTCAAAGGGGTTCTATTGAGGATGCTCGGCAGTGGGCATGCCCCTGGTGACGGGCAGGGAGCAGCTAACAGGCAGCGCAAAGGGTCAGTGTAGCCACTTGGCCCACTGATGTCCAGAGCGGATATCCCGAGACCGGTGCGATACCAATCTCTCCCTCCGGGATCCTGTTGTCCTCGCCTGCCTGAGCCCGTACGAGCCCTCTGAGCCTGCCCGACGCGCCCGGTGGGCCGGGGACTCCGCCCGCCGACCGCGCCCGGAAGCGCAGGACGATACTTCCCTCTCCGCCGGCGTTCCATGCCTCGGACGGTGCCTCGAATGGAACTTCGGTCCGAACCGGCCACCGACCGGCAGTAAACCGGCCGGACCCCGAAAGTCATCGCGTCCCGAGAATTGCGCGCGGCGTCCCGTTCGTCAAGGCCCTCCGGCTCCCGGGCGGCCCCGACCGGCCCTGAACAGCCGCGGGCGGGCCGCTCCTGCGGGGCAACAAAGATCACCATACTCGCCTCCGGGAGGAGGTGTCGCAGCCCTCCCGGGTACGCCGAAGGGCGACCACCCGCATGGGTGATCGCCCTTGGCGTCGAGAGGTACGTCAGACGTACGTCAGAGCGGAGCCCAGAGGACCCCGTGAGATCACTTGACCTCGACGGAGGCGCCGGCGCCCTTGAGGGCCTCGGCGGCCTTCTCCGCGGCGTCCTTGGCGACCTTCTCGAGGACCGGCTTCGGGGTGCCGTCGACGAGGTCCTTGGCCTCCTTCAGACCCAGGGAGGTCAGCTCACGCACGACCTTGATGACCTGGATCTTCTTGTCACCGGCGGCGGTGAGGATGACGTCGAACTCGTCCTTCTCCTCGACGGCCTCGGCGGCGCCACCGGCGGCACCACCGGCGACGACGACCGGCGCGGCAGCGGCGGCGGTGACGTCGAACTTCTCCTCGAAGGCCTTCACGAAGCCCGCGAGCTCGATGAGGGTCATCTCCTCGAACTGCGCGAGCAGCTCGTCCTGGGTGAGCTTCGCCATGATGGCGGGTCCTTCCACTAAATCGGCAGGTGCCGGATGTACATGTCGGCGGGCGTACGGCCCGCTACGACCGGTGCCGGGTGGCGCCGGTCAATGCGCGAGCCGAATTACTCGGCACCGCCCTGCTCGTCCTGCTTGGCGCGCAGCGCGTCCACGGTGCGGACGAGCTTCGTCGGCAGCGCCTGGAAGAGCGAGGCAGCCTGCGACTGCTTGCCCTTCATGGCACCGGCCAGCTTGGAGAGCAGAACCTCGCGGGACTCGAGGTCCGCAAGCTTCTTGATCTCATCGGCGGACAGCGCCTTGCCGTCAAGGACACCGCCCTTGATGATGAGATTCGGGTTGTCCTTGGCGAAGTCACGCAGACCCTTCGCCGACTCCACCGGGTCACCGGTGATGAAGGCGACGGCCGTCGGGCCAGCGAAGAGCTGGTCCTCGAGCGTGATCCCGGCCTCTCCGGCCGCGATCTTGGTCAGCGTGTTCTTCACCACGGCGTACTGCGCGTTCTCACCGAGCGAACGGCGCAGCGTCTTGAGCTGCGCCACGGTGAGACCGCGGTACTCGGTCAGCACGGCGGCGTTGGAGCTGCGGAACTTGTCCGTCAGCTCGGCAACCGCGGCGGACTTGTCGGGCCTCGCCATGAGCCTCGGCCTCCTTCCGGGTGAATAGGACCGCATAGACGCGAGAAGGGACCTGGGCAAAACGAAACGCCCCGGCGCGGGCGCACGGGGCGTGACTCGACCATACGGAGCTGATGTCCATACGGGAGTTCAACCACAGTCACCTGCGCAGGTCGCCCGCAGCTAGCGGATCCTTCGGCCACCACGCCTTCGGATGAAGGCACAGCAACGACCAGCGGTCTTTGGCTTCTGCCAGAGCATACGCGACCGGGTCGCCGTCGAACAAATCGGGCCGACGGCGCCCCGGCCCCGGTCGGGAAATCAGGCCCCGGAGCCCTTCTTGGCCTCCGCCATCGGGTCCATGACCTCGCCGGCCGGCGGCGCCTTGATCTCGACCGGCTTGTTGTAGTCGAGGAACTTCATGGTCAGGTCCATCGGACCCTTCTGCGTGGCGGACCGCATCCGGAACTGCTTGGTGTGGTCCTGGCCGTCGATCCACATGTCCATGGTGAACTTGTCGACGCCCAGCTTCTCGAAGCCCTTGAGCTTGGCCTCGCGGCGGTCCTTGGCGGAGGCGTCCTTCTCCTTCGCCAGGGCCTCGCGCATCTGGGCCAGGGTGACGGTGCCCTGGTAGTGGGTCGTCTTCACCCCGTCGACGGTCTCCTCGCCGACCTTCCGCAGGTCCTTCGCGGCGTTCAGGGACGCGGAGTCGTCCATGGGGTTCTGCTGCGCCTGGCCGCGCATGCCGAACGGGTTGTCGGCGCCGCCGGGACCCTTCCCCGCGCCCGCGTCCGAGAACTTGATCCAGCTCTTGCCGTCCATTCCGGCGGCGGCCTTCGCACCCCCGTTGAGGTACATGGCGCCGTCGACGAGACGGATCTCCATTTCCCCGCTCTCCTCCGCGGAGGCGCCCTTGGCCTTCATCTTCATCTGCATGGCCAGGGGCTTCATGCTCATCGCGGCCGTGGCCTCGACGTGCCCGCTCTCGGGCATGTCACCGCTCATGGTGTAACGCAGCGACGTGAGCTGTTCGTTCTTCTTCGAGGCCCGTTCCACGGCCGCCGCGAAGGACGCGTCCACCGGCTTCTGCGCGGACGTGTCGGCCGCCTTGGAGCTGTTCTTGTCAGCGTCCTTGGAATCCGAGTCGCAGGCGGCCGTACCGCACAGCAGGGCGCCGGCGAGCAGGACGCCGGCGGCCTTCCGGTGCATGGAGTTCATGATCATTTCCCCAATGGGTATCGCGATTTTTTCGCGAAACTTTGCAAACAGCGGTGACACTACAGCCGGTGATCCGAAAAGAAAACGAAAATATGGCCCCCACCCCTCTCCGAGAGGGGGTGGAGGCCATTTCGTGATCTGCGGGAGCCGCCCGGCTTTACGCGCCGGCGCCCGCGCTCGCGCCCGAGCCGCCCTTCAGACCCTTCATCATCTCCATGAGGTCGAGGGTCTCACCGGCCGGCGGCGCCTGGACGTCGGCCTTGGCGCCGTAGTCCTTGTAGTCCGCCGTGAGCTTCATCTTGCCCTCCGGGCTGTCCATGCCCATGAGCATCCGGACCGGCAGGTCCTGGTCGTTGAGCCAGAACTCCAGGTCGTAGCCCTTGACGCCGGACTTCTTGATGCTGTCGAGCAGCTGCTGACGGTCCTTGGGCTCCAGGAGCTTGGTGGACTCGTTGCCCTTCATCATCTCGTCGACGGTCAGCGTGCCCTTGTAGTGCTGGGCGTCGACGCCGTTGACCTTCTCCGAGCCGAGGCGCTTGAGGTTGGGCGAGTCGAGCAGGACGGCCATCTGCTTGGCCGGGTCCTGGTTCATGTTGTCCATGTTCGCCGTGAGCTGCTTCTGCAGGGCGGGGTTGCCGGACTCCTTCGCGGCCGCGGCGAGGTCGATCTTCATCCACTTCTTGCCGCGCATTTCGGCGGGAGCGGAATCCATGGCCTTCGCCGGCATCTGCATGTACATCACGTTGTTCAGCATGACCATGCGGGTGGCGCCCGGGCCGTCCTTGCCCTCCATCGCGGCACCGCTCACGGTCATGTCGGCCACCGTGGGGTTCCAGCCGGTGACACCGTCGATCACCATCGGCCCGGCGGGGGCGTCCTTCATCGCCGCGGCCGGCATTTCCATGGTCATGTGGACCTTGGCCGACTTCGCCGCGCTGGTCTTCTTGAAGGCCGCCTGGAGGGCCTGGACGGGGCTCCGGCCGTCGTTCTTCGCCTCGCTCTTCGACTGGCTCTGCGAAGCGCTCTTGTCGTCCTTCTTGTCATCGGAGTCGCACGCGACGGCTCCGACGAGAATCGCAGCGGCGGAAAGCGAGATACCGACACGACGGACCGTGGACTTGGACATATCCCCCACCTTTTTTGGAGACCTCTTGCACGTTCGTTCGCACGACGATAACGCAGCGGTCCGACAAGAAGACAACGGGAAAGGGGCCACGCGAAAGAGGCCGGCCCCCGCACCCGGAACGGATGCGGGGGCCGGCCCCTGGAACACTCGCGGTCACACGCGGTGCGAGAACGTCTCTCAGACGGTCTCGTCCTCGACGAGGAGGTTGCGGGTGCGGTTCGGGTCCAGCGGGATGCCGGGGCCCATGGTGGTGGTGAGGGTCGCCTTCTTGACGTAGCGGCCCTTGGCGGCGGACGGCTTCAGACGGAGGATCTCCTCCAGCGCCGCGCTGTAGTTCTCGATCAGCGCCTTCTCGTCGAACGAGACCTTGCCGATGATGAAGTGCAGGTTCGAGTGCTTGTCGACGCGGAACTCGATCTTGCCGCCCTTGATGTCGGTCACGGCCTTGGCCGTGTCCGGGGTGACCGTGCCGGTCTTCGGGTTCGGCATCAGACCACGGGGACCGAGCACGCGGCCGAGGCGGCCGACCTTGCCCATGAGGTCCGGGGTGGCGACGACGGCGTCGAAGTCCAGACGGCCCTTCGCGACCTCGTCGATGAGCTCGTCGGCACCGACGATGTCGGCGCCCGCGGCACGCGCGGCCTCGGCACGGTCGCCGGTCGCGAAGACCAGGACCCGGGCGGTCTTACCGGTGCCGTGCGGAAGGTTCACGGTGCCACGGACCATCTGGTCCGCCTTGCGCGGGTCGACGCCCAGACGCAGGGCGACCTCGACGGTGCCGTCGAACTTGGTGCCGGAGGTGTCCTTCGCCAGACGGACGGCCTCGAGCGGGGCGTACAGGCGCTCCCGGTCGATCTTCGCGTCCGCGTTGCGAAGAGTCTTGCTGCGCTTCACTGAAACTCCTCAGTGGTGATTGGAGTCGTGGTACGGGCCAGCGCTGGCCCTCCCACGTGGTGCCTGATGGGCGGGGACGATCAGCCCTCGACCGTGATGCCCATGGAACGGGCGGTGCCGGCGATGATCTTCTCGGCGGCGTCCAGGTCGTTGGCGTTCAGGTCGGGCATCTTGGTGGTGGCGATGTCACGGACCTGGTCACGCGTGATCTTGGCGACCTTGGTCTTGTGCGGCTCGCCGGAGCCCTTGTCCACGCCCGCGGCCTTGAGGATCAGCTTCGCGGCCGGCGGAGTCTTGGTCACGAAGGTGAAGGAACGGTCCTCGTAGACCGTGATCTCCACCGGCACGACCATGCCACGCTGCGACTCGGTCGCGGCGTTGTAGGCCTTGCAGAACTCCATGATGTTGACGCCGTGCTGACCCAGCGCGGGGCCGACCGGCGGAGCCGGGTTGGCGGCACCGGCCTGGATCTGGAGCTTGATAAGCCCCGTGACCTTCTTCTTCTTGGGAGGCATTGCTCTCTCCGGGTCCTAGTGAGAGTTTTCTGCCCACGACACACTGCGCGCAGGCATACCGCACCACGATAACGGGTAACGTGGCCGGCCCAAAAACCGAGAGGTCAGGACACCCCTCGCGGGGCGCCCCGACCCGGTCGGAAGCGTACGGCCAGAAGATCAGTTCTTCTGGATCTGGTCGAAGCTCAGCTCGACCGGGGTCTCGCGGCCGAAGATCTCGACGAGGCCCTTGACCTTCTTCGAGTCGGCGTTGATCTCGTTGATCGTCGCCTGGAGGGTGGCGAACGGGCCGTCGGTGACGGTGACCGAGTCGCCGACCTCGAAGTCCAGCACCTGGACCTCGACCTTGCGGGACGGGGCCGGGCGGCCCTCGGCCTCGGCGGCCTCCTTGGCGGCCTTCTCCTCGGCCTCCGGGGCGAGCATCTTGACGATCTCGTCCAGGGTCAGCGGGTACGGGTCGTAGGCGTTGCCCACGAAGCCGGTGACGCCCGGGGTGTTGCGGACGACGCCCCACGACTCGTTCGTCAGGTCCATGCGCACCAGCACGTAGCCGGGGAGCTTGTTCTGGCGGACGGTGCGGCGGTCGCCGTTCTTGATCTGGACGACCTCTTCCTGCGGCACCTCGGCCTGGAAGATGTAGTCCTCGACGTTCAGCGAGACGGCGCGCTGCTCGAGGTTGGTCTTCACGCGGTTCTCGTAACCGGCGTAGGTGTGGATGACGTACCACTCGCCGGGCAGCCCGCGAAGCTCCTCGCGGAGGGCGGCGACCGGGTCCACCGGAGCGGCCTCCTCCGCCTCCTCGACGGCGGTGTCGGCGGCCTCGGCGGCCTCAGCCTCGTCGGCGGCCTCCGGCTCCTCGGCCGCGGCCTCCTCGGCGCCTTCGGCGAGCTCGCGCCCGGCCTCGTCCGCGGTCGCAGCGTCGCCCTCGACCTCGGCCGAGACAGCCGCGTCCACGTCGGCCTCTGCCGCCTCGACGGGCTCGACGGCGTCGTTCAGGTTCGGGTCAGACACGTGGCTGCTTCTTCCTGGCTACAAGGGGTGGAACGTGCGAAAAGGCGGCTCTCCGGAAACCCTTCCGGAGGCGACCGCCTTGCGCGCGGGCGGGCTCAGCCGAAGACGTACTTGACGGCGTTGCTGAACCCATAGTCAATCACGGTCACGAGACCAATGACGATGACGACGAAGACGATCACCACGGAGGTGTACGTCGAGAGCTGGCCGCGCGTGGGCCAGACGACCTTGCGGAGCTCCGCCACGACCTGGCGGTAGAACAGCGCCATGCGCCCGAGCGGGCCCTTCTTGCCACGCTTGCCGCCGCGGCGCTTCTTGACGGCGACCTCGTCCTCGGGACGACCGCTCTCAGGCGTCGCGGTGGAGCCAAGGGCTTCCGTCACTACGTCCTCACCTGAATCCGGGTCGTGGCCGTGCCGCGCCCGGTGGAGCCGCACGGCGGTGCATCAGTGCGTACGCACGCACCTCGGTGACGATGCGTGTAGCAGGGCCGAAGGGACTTGAACCCCCAACCGCTGGTTTTGGAGACCAGTGCTCTACCAATTGAGCTACGACCCTTTGTGGTTCCCCCAACGTACCGCATCCGCTCGACCGCACGATGTGTCCGGTACGGATTCGCCTGTGAGGGGCCAACGACGCATGAGTGTACGTGGTTCGGGGGCCGCCGTCGAACAGATACCGCCGCGGTCGCCGGAAAAGCCTCCGGAATGCAAGATTCCGCAGCGGGTCCGACCGGGTCGCGGACCACCCGTACCGGTCTGTGGAACCTGCGCGCCCCGCGCGTGCCGGTTCTGCGACGATGCCTGTATGACCGATGCCACCGCTCCCTTCCCCGCCGCTCAGGCACCCACCGACCGCCGGGTCTCCACCCGCATCGGGTCGATCTCCGAGTCCGCGACGCTCGCCGTGGACGCCAAGGCCAAGGCCCTCAAGGCGGCCGGGCGCCCGGTGATCGGCTTCGGCGCGGGCGAGCCGGACTTCCCCACTCCGGACTACATCGTCGAAGCCGCCGTCGAAGCGTGCCGCGACCCGAAGAACCACCGCTACACGCCGGCCGGCGGGCTCCCCGAGCTGAAGGCCGCCATCGCCGCCAAGACGCTGCGCGACTCGGGCTACGAGGTCGAGGCGTCCCAGGTGCTCGTCACCAACGGCGGCAAGCAGGCCATCTACGAGGCGTTCGCCGCGATCCTCGACCCGGGCGACGAGGTCATCGTCCCGGCGCCGTACTGGACCACGTACCCGGAGTCCATCCGCCTCGCGGGCGGCGTCCCGGTGCCCGTCGTGGCCGACGAGACGACCGGCTACCGGGTCTCGGTGGAGCAGCTGGAGGCGGCCCGCACCGCGCACACCAAGGTGCTGCTGTTCGTCTCCCCGTCCAACCCGACCGGCGCGGTCTACTCGCGCGCCCAGGTCGAGGAGATCGGCCGCTGGGCGGCGGAGCACGGGCTGTGGGTGCTGACGGACGAGATCTACGAGCACCTGGTCTACGGGGACGCCGAGTTCTCGTCGCTGCCGGTCGTGGTGCCGGAGCTGCGGGACAAGTGCATCGTCGTCAACGGCGTCGCCAAGACCTACGCGATGACGGGCTGGCGCGTGGGGTGGGTCATCGGCCCCCAGGACGTGGTGAAGGCCGCGGCCAACCTCCAGTCGCACGCCACGTCCAACGTGAGCAACGTCGCCCAGCGCGCGGCGCTGGCCGCCGTCGCCGGTGACCTCACGGCCGTCGAGGAGATGAAGACCTCCTTCGACCGCCGCCGCCGGACGATCGTGCGCATGCTCAACGAGATCGACGGCGTCGTCTGCCCGGAGCCGGAGGGCGCGTTCTACGCGTACCCGTCGGTCAAGGGGCTGCTCGGCAAGGAGATCCGCGGCAAGCGCCCGGCCACCTCGGTCGAGCTCGCGGCGCTGATCCTGGAGGAGGCCGAGGTCGCGGTCGTCCCGGGCGAGGCGTTCGGCACGCCGGGCTACCTGCGGCTGTCCTACGCGCTGGGCGACGAGGACCTGGCGGAGGGCGTCTCCCGGATGCAGAAGCTGCTGGCGGAGGCGCGCGACTGACGCGGCGGGAACGGGGAAGGGGCCGTACCGGAACGCTCCGGTACGGCCCCTTCCTCGTTCTCGCTTTCGGACGGTTCCCCGATCAGGGACGATCACCGGAACGCCTTCCGGTTCGCGGGGTCGATGCGGCAGGATCCGGGAATGGAGAACGTACGCGACGTCCGCCTGCTGCCGAAGGCCCATCTGCACCTGCACTTCACCGGTTCCATGCGCCCCTCGACGCTGCTGGAGCTGGCCGACAAGTACGGGGTGCACCTGCCGGAGGCCCTCAGCGGCGGCGAGCCCCCGAGGCTGCGGGCCACGGACGAGCGCGGCTGGTTCCGTTTCCAGCGGCTGTACGACATCGCGCGCTCCTGCCTGCGCTCCCCCGACGACATCCGGCGGCTGGTGCGCGAGGCCGCCGAGGAAGACGTCAGGGACGGCTCGGGGTGGCTGGAGATCCAGGTCGACCCCACTTCGTACGCGCCCCGGCTGGGCGGGCTGATCCCCGCGATGGAGATCATCCTGGACGCGGTGGAGACGGCGTCCAGGGACACCGGCCTGGGGATACGGGTGCTGGTCGCCGCGAACCGGATGAGGCACCCCTTGGACGCCCGCACGCTCGCCCGGCTGGCGGTGCGCTACGCGGACCGGGGCGTGGTGGGTTTCGGTCTCTCCAACGACGAGCGGCGCGGCTTCGCCCGGGACTTCGACCGGGCCTTCCAGATCGCCCGGGAGGGCGGCCTGCTGGCCGCGCCGCACGGCGGTGAGCTCTCCGGCCCGGCGAGCGTCCGCGACTGCCTGGACGACCTGCACGCGGGCCGCGTCGGCCACGGCGTCCGGGCCGCGGAGGACCCCCGGCTGCTGCGCAAGCTCGCCGAGCGGGGGGTGACGTGCGAGGTCTGTCCGTCGTCGAACGTCGCCCTCGGCGTCTACGAGAAACCGGCGGACGTTCCGCTCCGCACCCTCTTCGACGCCGGCGTCCCGATGGCCCTGGGCGCCGACGACCCCCTCCTCTTCGGCTCCCGCCTGGCCGCCCAGTACCAACTGGCCCGCGAACACCACGGCTTCACGGACGAGGAACTGGCCGAACTGGCCCGCCAGTCGATCCGCGGCTCGGTGGCACCGGGGGATGTGAAGGGGCGGCTACTGGCGGGGGTGGAGGCATGGCTGGGCGCCCCGCCGGCCTGACGACACCCGGCGCGCCCCTTGAGGGCCGGCCCGCACCCAGCCCCGCCCCCACTCAGCCCGTCCGGCATGTCGCGGCGGCACGCGAAGCACGTACGCACCCGGCCCCGCCCCCACCCAGCCCGTCCGGCGTTTGAGGAC
>NZ_JBPQTX010000010.1:0-50395 GCF_051386555.1 Streptomyces sp. URMC 126 | reverse complement strand
CCCGGGGGCTGATGCGGAAGGGGGTGGAGGGGAAGTCGATGTCGGGGTGCGGGGTGTCGCTGTGCAGGGCCGGCGGGATCTCCTCGTGGTGGAAGGCCAGGAGCACCTTGATCAGGCCGAGCACGCCGGCCGCGGTGTCGGTGTGGCCGATGTTGGGCTTGAGGGTGCCGAGGGTGCAGTAGCCACGCCGCTCGGTGCCGAACGCCTCGGTGAGGGCGGCGACCTCGATGCCGTCGCCGAGCGGGGTGCCCGTGCCGTGGGTCTCGACGTAGGAGACGGTCTCGGGCTCGGCGCCGGCCACGGTGAGGGCCTCGGTGATCACGTCGGCCTGGCCGCGCACGCTGGGCGCGGTGAAGCCGGCCTTCAGGGCACCGTCGTTGTTGACGGCCGTGCCCAGCAGCACCCCGTACACCCGGTCGCCGTCGGCGAGGGCGTCCTCCAGCCGCTTGAGCAGCACCACGCCGGCGCCGTCGCCGGGCACGGTCCCGGCCGCGTCCGCGGCGAACGCCCGGCAGTGCCCGTCGGGCGAGTTGACGCCGCCGGGGGTGTGGACGTACCCGGCGTGCTGCGGGAAGTAGACGGTGGCGCCGCCGGCCAGGGCCATGTCGGACTCGCCGTCGAGCAGGCTCTGCGCGGCGAGGTGGACGGCGACGAGCGAGGACGAGCAGCCGCTGAGCACGCTGACGCTGGGGCCGCGCAGGTCGAGCTTGTACGAGACCCGGGGGGCCGTGAAGTCCTTCTCGTTGCCGAGCAGCGCCTGGAACTCCCCCACTTCGCGCAGGTAGCGGGGGTTGGCGGACAGGTGGCGCTGCCAGTACGAGGTGGGGCCGCCGCCGCCGAAGACGCCGATGGAGCCGTCGAAGCGGGAGGCGTCCCAGCCGGCCGACTCCAGCGCCTCCCACGAGCACTCCAGGAACAACCGCTGCTGCGGGTCGAGGAGTTCGGCCTCGCGGGGGGTGTAGCCGAAGAAGGCGGCGTCGAACAGCTCGACGCCGTCGAGTACGGGCCGGCGGCGGACGAGCCGGGGGTCGGCGAGCAGGTCCTCGGGGACGCCCGCCGCCGTGAGCCGCTCCGGGGTGAACGTGGTGTGCGCCTCGCGCCCGGCGGTGAGCAGCTCCCAGAACTCCCGCGCGGAGGCGGCGCCGGGGAAACGGCCGGCGAAGCCGATGACGGCGATCCGGTCGCGGTCCGGGCCGGGAGCGGTGTCGGCGGCGGGTGCGGTGCCGGGGACGGTGTCGGGCCGGGTCACGGGGCGTCCGTCCCGTCCGGCGCCGGGGCGCCCGCCGGAGCGCCCGCCGGGCCGTCCATGCGCCGGCGCAGCGACGCCGGGCGCATGTCGGTCCAGACCTCCTCGACGCGGCGCAGGCAGTCCTCCCGGCTGCCGGTGGTGCCCTCGTCGCGCCAGCCGGGCGCGTTGTCGCGGTCCGCCGGCCAGAGCGCGTACTGCTCCTCGTCGTTGACGACCACGCGGAAGCGGTCGCCGCCTTGTTCTTCTGTCACCGGAAGTGTCACCGGAAGTCCTTCGCGCAGTGCCGGGCGGGCGTTCGGAGGGCGGTTCGAGGGGGTGAGCTCTCGTCAGACCTGGGCCAGCAAGTCCTCGGAGATGACGGGCTGGTGGTAGGTGCAGGTGCCGGAGAGGACCATCGAGCCGTGCAGCCGCTCGGCGGGGATGAGCAGTTTGTCGCCCTCGTTCATGGGGATCTGCTGGTCGACGTTGTTCCAGAAGTGCATCTGCCCGACCTCGACGACGACGAGCCGGTGGTCGTCGTGGACGTGGGTGGTGGAGGTCTCCTCGTGGGACTCGACGAAGGTCTCCAGGTCGACCTCGATGTTCCGCTCGCGGATGAGGGCGTCGAGCTTCTCGGCCTTGACCCGGTACTCGTCGAGGCGGTCGGCCCAGTCGAGCTGGACGGCCAGGTCCTCGTCGTGGACGGCGGCGAGCCGGCGGGCGTCCTCGAAGCCGCGGTGGAAGGCGGTGACGGCCTCCTCCCCGAACCGCTCCGCGAGCGGGCCCACCAGGGCGGTGACCAGGGTGGCGAGCTCGTCGGCGGACGGGCGGGGGGCGTCGGCGAAGTAGGCGGGGTGCTCGATGCCGAGGCCCTCGCGGACCAGGCCGGCGCGGGCCGGGGCGGTGACCGCCTCGTCGAGCCGGTGGTGGGTCCAGGCGCCCAGGAACTCGCCGAACCGCGCGTGGTCGTGGGCGACCCGGTGGAGGTGGTTGGCGGTGCCCAGGGACGAGGAGAGGAGGAACTGCCAGTAGGCGTACGGCTCGGCGCTGAGGCCCGCCGCCGTCAGCAGCCGCCGGTAGAGGGGGGCGCGGCCGGCGCGGTCGCGGTAGTCGTCGAGGAGCAGTCCGCGCAGGGCGGGGTGGGCGGTGTCGTAGTCGCCGAGCAGGTTGCGGCCGACGGCGCTGAGCGCGGCGGGGTGCGACGCGGTGAGCTGGACGACGGAGAACAGCGCGGCCTCGCGCCGGTGCCGGCAGCCCGCCGCGACCTCCAGGGCCCGGCCGGGGCGGGCCAGCCGCTCCTCCAGGGTGGCCTGGACGTGCCGGACGAGGGCGTCGACGCCGGTGCCGGCGGGCTCGGGCCGGTCCTCGTCCAGCCAGGTGAAGAGGTGGTCCTCCAGGACCACGGCCGCCTTGCGGCCGAGGATCCGGTTCTCCGCGCTGCGGAACGCGGCGGCGTCCTGCCGGCTGGGGTGGTCGTCGCCGCCGGCCGGGAAGAAGAGGAGGTCGGCGTCGTAGATCGTGCGCAGCATGCGGTGGCCGAGCAGTCCGCGCAGGCGCAGCGCCTCGTCGGCGGGCAGCGGCTCGCCGTAGTCGAGGAATCCGAGGTCGTGCGGCCGGACCGGGCGCCGGAAGGGATTGTCGTGGTTGACCATTTCCGCCGCCGTCGCGCTGCGGAAGGGAGCGTTCGCCGCGTATTGGCGGACAATTCCGTTGGGGTCGTCCGGCGTGCTCCTGATGCGCGAGACGGGGCTCATGCGTTTCCCTTTCCTGGGACTTCCCTGGGACTTCGGCACTTCGTGGGACATCGGCACCGGTGGGTGGCGCACTGCTCGCGCGCGACCTCAAGCGCTGGGAATTCAACCAGCGTCGTGGATTGGCGTCGTCCAACCAGGGTTGGAAACCCCTTCCTCCACCCGGAGTTGACGCCCTGCGGTGGTGTGCCGGGGACCGGCCGCCGGTTATGGTGGCTGCGCCGCCGGGATGCGAACCGGGCGCGCGAAATCCGAGGGGCGACAAGGGGAAAGGTGTGGAACGCATGACCGAGACCGTGACCGGACCACCGCCCGGTACGGCGGACGGCGGACGCGCGCTGCGCGACTGGCTGGCCGCGCGGCGCCGGGAGAATGTGGTGCTGCGGGACGAGGCGACGGGGACCTACCAGGTTTTCGGTTTCGCCGAGACGCAGCGGATGCTGAAGGACGCGGAAACCTTTTCCTCGGATTTCGGCCGGCTGGTCCCGGCCACCCCGGTCACCGTACGGACGCCGGAGGGCGAGCGGACGGTGCCCAGCCTGCTCCAGGGGCACCTGAGCGTGACCGACCCGCCGCGCCACGGCAAGCTGCGGAAGCTGGTCTCGCAGGCGCTGACGCCGCGGGCGGTGCTGGCGCTGGAGGGCAAGATCGAGGAGATCACGGCGGGGCTGCTGGACGCCATGGCGGGCCGTGACGAGGTCGAGATGGTGGAGGCGTTCTTCAACCCGCTGCCGGTGACCGTGATCGCGGAGCTGCTGGGCGTACCGGCGGAGGATCACGCCATGTTCCGCGGCTGGGCCGACGCGCTGGTCTCGGCCCACCACGACACCGGCGCGGTGGACTCGGCGCGGCTCCAGGTGCCGGACGCGATGAACCACCTGCTGCTGGAGATGGAGTCGTACATCCTCGACCACGCGGCCCGCCGGCGCCGGCACCCGTCGGACGACGTGCTCAGCCGGCTGGTGGCCGCCGAGGTGGAGGGTGAACGGCTGAGCGAGAGCGAGGTGTTCACCATCACGCTGATGCTGCTGCTCGCCGGGCACATCAGCACCACCCTGCTCCTGGGCAACAGCCTGATCTGTCTGAACGACAACCCCGAGGCCCTCGCCGCGCTCCGGGCGGACCCCAAGCGGGTGCCCGCCGCCCTGGAGGAGGTGCTCCGCTTCAGCCCGCCGGCCCCGCTGGCGTACCGGCTGACCACCCGGGAGACCACCCTGGGCGGGGTGGACATCCCGGCGGACACCATGGTCGCCTCCTGGGTCCTGTCGGCCAACCACGACGAGCGGCAGTTCGCGGACCCGGAGACCTTCGACATCTCGCGCAGCCCCAACCCCCACCTGTCCTTCGGCCACGGCATCCACTTCTGCATCGGGGCGCCGCTGGGCCGGATGGAGGCCAGGATCGCGCTGACCAGGCTGCTGGAGCGCTGCCCGGAGCCCCGGTTCGCCGAGGCCCCGGTGCCCTACGAGTCGCCGACCATCTTCGGCGTCAAGCGGCTGGTGCTGTCGAAGCCGGTGGCCTGACCGGCGGGGATCTCGGGCCCGCTGCCGTGCCGGAAGGGGCAGCGGGCCGCGGGGGCGCCCGGCCCGGGCTCCGGCTCGGGCTCGTCGGGGAGGAAGTACTGCCGCCACTCGCGGTTGTCGGGGTCGCCGTACGAGCCGAGTTCGGGCGCCGCCTCGACGGCGTCGTAGCGGCTCAGCCGCTTGCGGATGGTCCGCCGCGCCGCCGCGCCGGGCGGGGTGTCGGCGCCCAGCTCCTCGAAGACCCAGCGCGGCTGGAAGGTGATGAAGAAGGCGGGGCTGTGCCGGCTGCGGCGCAGCACGTGCGCCGGGGTGTTGCAGACGACGAAGATGGACGTGCCGCCGAAGGCGAACTCCCACCAGGGGTCGTCGGTGTCCCGCGGCACCTCCGCGGGCCAGGGCTCGTGGTCGTGGTCGTGCAGGTACTGCAGAACCGCCCAGAACCGCTCGCGGTACTGCTCCAGCGTCCGGGTCACGCCGTCCGGCCGGAAGAAGACGATCAGGGAGGTCTCCCGGCCGAGTTCGCGGTACCTCTTCAGGTATTCGGTGAGCAGGCCGGTCATCGGCGCCCAGGCGTCCTCGTCGTCCAGCGATTCGACGAATCCGTACCGCAGGCTGTCCCTCTTCGTTCCGGCCACGGCGAAGGTGCACGGAAAGGGAGAGGTTTCCGAGAGCAGCGTCCGCTGCAATTCCTCTATGTGTGCGGGACCCCATGCCGGGGTTTCACCAATGACGTTGTCCGACAATTCAGTCTCACCCCGACGGTTATGGTTCCGCGGCAGGCTGCCCCTCACCCAGGGCATCGGTCGGCGAGGACGCTACCAGCGCCGTCGGGGCCCGGTCGTCCAACCTGGGTACGCATTGTCCCGTGCAACCAGGAGTGGACAAAGGGGTGTTGACCGCGTTCCGGCCGGACGCGGAACACCGTCCTCGACGCCTTCCGGGCGGGAAATCCGCCGGTTAGCATGTGCGCCGATCCTCTCGGCCGGGCTTTTTACCGGTCCGGTTACCGGTCCGTCCGGCCGGGAACACACCGCCATCTGTTATCCGCCGGCGCACCCGCAGCGGGCGCGCCCGGCCGGAAAAGGAGAAGCACATGTCCGCTCCCGTCCCGGCGACGCCCGCCGCCCCGCGCACCGAAGGCCCCGTAGCCGAGATCACCGAGGAGAGCCTGCGCGCGCTGGAGCGGGCCCTGGAGGCCCACCCCGGTGTCGAGCGCTCGGTGGTCCTGGCCGACGAGCACGCCGACGGGACCCGGACCCGCACCGCCTATGTGCTGCCGCGCCGCAACGAGGCGGTGGCCGCCGACGGCACGGAGCTCGGCCGGCAGTACGTGGCGGAGTGGCAGGGGGTCTACGACCACGTGTACGCGCAGCCGGAACCGGAGGACCCGACGTTCGACATCCGCGGCTGGCTGAGCAGTTACACCGGCGCCGAGCTGTCCGAGGAGGACATGCGCGACTGGGTCGACGGCACGGTCCGCAGGATCCGCGGGCTGGGCGCCCGCCGGCTGCTCGAAGTGGGCTGCGGTACGGGCCTGTTGCTGCACCGGCTGGTCGGCGGGACCGACCGGTACCTGGCGAGCGACATCTCGGCCGGCGCCGTCGAGCGCATCCGCGCCTCGTTCGGGGGGCGCCCGCCGGAGGGTCTGGAGCTGTTCCAGGCGCCCGCCGACGACCTGTCGGCGGTGCCGCCGGGCTCGGTGGACGGCTTCGTCGTCAACTCCGTCTCGCAGTACTTCCCGGACGAGGAGTACCTGGACCGCGTGGTGCGCGGGGCGGTGGACGCCGTCGCCGAGGGCGGGTTCCTCTTCGTCGGCGACATCCGCTCGCCCGCCGTGAACCGGGCGTTCGCCGCCGGCCTGGAGCTCTCCCGGGCGCCGGAGCGGGCTCCGGCCGAGAAGGTGCAGGTCCTCGTCGAGCGGCGGTGCTGCACCGGTACCGAACTCCTCATCGATCCGGTGTACTTCGCCGGTCTGGCCGGCCGGCTGCCGCGGGTCGCGCACGTGGCGGTGCTGCCCCGGCGCGGGCGGCGGGCCACCGAGATGAACCGGTACCGCTACGACGCGGTGATCCGGCTGGACGCGGTCCCGGGCGGCGAGCCGGTGGAGCCGGCGTGGGAGCCGTGGTCCGCCGTGGGGAGCGTGGCGGAGCTGCGGCGGCGGCTGGCGGAGGAGCGGCCGGCGGCGCTGGGCCTGCTGGGCGTGCCCAACGCCCGTATCCTCGCCGACCGGATGGCCGCCGAGCTGCTGGCGCGGCCCGGGCGCCCGGCGACGGCCGGCGAGGTGGTCCGGGCTGCGGCGGAGGCGGCCCGCGGCGCGGTGGAGCCGGAGGACCTGTGGGAGCTCGGCGAGGACGCCGGCGCGCCGCCCTACACCGTCCGTCTGAGCTGGGCCCGTTCGCTGCCCGACGGCGCGTTCGACGTCGCGCTGGTGCGGACGCCGGACGGCGGCGGCCCCGCGCCGGAGGTGCGGTTCCCGGCCGAGCCCGCTCCCCCGCGCCGGCCGGTGAGCCGGCCGTGGTACGGCAGGGTGGAGAACCTGCACCCGGCGAAGCTGCGCGCCCATGTGCGGGAGCGCCTGGCCGACGAGGCGGCCGGGCCCGGCCGTCTCGTGCTGCTGGAGGACCTCCCGCTCACCGCGGACGGCGCGCCGGACCTCGGGGCGCTGCGGTCCCTGCACTGGGCGTGAACCGGCCGTTCCCGGACGGCCGTCGGCCGCTTCCCACCGCGCGCCGGCGCATTGTGCACACGGGCCCGCGGCTCGTCAACGCACTTTACGCACTTGTGGGCATCCGGGGTGGCGATCGCCCTTTGCGGACATCTGTCCCGGTCGCCCTCCTGGGGGTGGTTCGTCGGCCGGGACAGCGGGAACGGCTTCTCCGCCGGTGGCCGAATATCGATTGCATGTAGCGGCCATTGGCAATGGTTATCATCTCGTAAAGCCCGTTCAAAGACAGCGTTCCGGCCAAAAGTCGGCCATGCGACTCAGCGACCCCCCGCCAAGAGCAAATGGAATTCACGCCAATCTATGACCGCAATGATCCGGCCCCTTGGAACCCGCACAAGCTCGCCTACGCTGTCACCGGTAATGGGTTTTCCCGGCTCCGCGCGGTGACGCGCCGGTTTACCTGCGACGACTCGTCTGATGGGGGAACGTGACAATGGGGGGCGTTGGTGCCGTACGCGGTGTGGCCGGACGGGTGGAGAGGTGCACGGCGCGGCCGGCCGACCGCGGTCCCGGCGGCGGAAGCGGAGGCGGCGGCAGGCGCTTCGGGCTGCTGCTGGGCGACGAACAGCCGCTGGTCCGCCGCGGCCTGCGCGCCCTCTTCGAGGCCGACCCCGCGTTCCATGTACAGGGCGAGGCCGGCAACGGCGACACGCTGCTGGAACAGGCCCGGATCCACCGGCCCGACGTCGTGCTGATGGACGCTGACCTGCCCGGTCCCGACGTCCTCGGGGTGGCCCGCCGCCTCGTCGAGGACCACACCGGCCGCTGCGCCGGCGTCGTCCTCCTCACCTCCGCGACCGGGCTGACCGAGAGCCGGATCCTGGGGGCCGCGCGGGCGGGCGTCCGGGGGTTCCTGCACAAGCGCGAGTCGTCGGAGGAGATCGTCGCCGGGGTGCGGTCCGTGGCCCGCGGCGGCGTGGCGATGAGCGAGCACATCGTCGGCCAGGTGCTGGCGGCGCTGCGCTGCGACCATCCCGCCGCGGCGCTCCGCCCGGCCGGTGAACTCGCCTTACTCACACCGCGCGAGCTGCAGATCTTCCGGCTGGTCGCCCAGGGGCTGACCAACCAGCAGATCGCGGACGTGCTGGTGCTTTCCGAGGCCACGGTGAAGTCGCACTTCAACCGCATCTGCCGCAAACTCGCCCTGCGCAACCGGGTGGACGCGGTCATCCTCGCGTACGAGATCGGCGTCGCCGGCGGCGTGGCCGAGCAGCGCTCCACGGCCTGACCGCCGACGGCCGCCGCACGGGTCCCGCCGCCCGGGTCCCGTCGGCGGGGTCAGCCCGCCAGGGCCGCGCCCGCCGGCCCGAGGAGGCCCGCCACCTCGGCGACGATCTCGTCCAGCCGGTCCTGGAGGTAGAAGTGACCGCCGGGGAAGGCGCGCAGGGTGAACGCGCCGGAGGTCACCTCCCGCCAGCGCGGCATCTCCTCCGGCCGGACGTGCGGGTCCTCGGTGCCGCAGAACGCCGACACGGGCGCCGTGATCCGCGCGCCCGGCACCGGCCGGTACGTCTCGATCAGCCGGTAGTCGTTGCGCACGACGGGCAGGAACAGGGCGCGGAAATCCGGGTCGTCGAGGATCGCGTCGGACGTTCCGGCGAGCGCGCGCAGGTCTTCCACCAGGTCCTCGTCGGGCAGCAGATGCGCCCGGGACTCCGGTGCCGCGTGTGGGGCGGGGCGGCCGGAGACGCACAGCCGCGCCAGCCCGCCCGGGCAGGCGGCCTCGATCCGCCGTGCCACCTCGAAGGCGACGGCCGCGCCCATGCTGTGGCCGAAAAGGGTCAGCGGGCGTTCGGCCGACAGCGGCAGCGCCGCGGTGACGCTGTCCGCCAGCGTCGCCATGTCGGGCACCAGCGGGTCCTCGAACCGGTCCTCGCGGCCCGGGTAGCGCACCACCAGCAGCTCGGCCTCCGGCGACAGCCGCTCGACCCAGCCCCGGTAGGCGCTCGCTCCCCCGCCGGCGTGCGGGAAGCAGACCAGGCGCGGGGCGCCGGGCCGGGCCGGGTGCCGTCGCGTCCACCGTCCGTCCGCCGTGGTGGTCCGGTCCGTCATGCTCGCTCTCCCGCGCTCCCGTGGCCGGGCGCCGCGGTGCGTACCGCCCGGCGGCCGCGGCCGTGCGTACCCCGTACTCCGAAAGCGCGAGCGTACAGATCGCGCCGAGCCGGCGGCAAGCTCCGCGGGAAGAGGGGAAACCACGGTTGGAGGCCGTAATGGCTACCGGGGTTGGACGACGTCCGCGCGGTCCGCTGTTACGTTCGGCCGAGGCCACAGGAGTGGTACCGGAACCCCGGTGACCGCCTTTTCCCCGGAATTCCCCCGGAAATTCGCCCCGCGTCCGTCCGCGGGGTCCGGCCCGCCGTGCCGCGGCCCGGAGCGAGAAACAGAGGACCGCAGTGACGCGTACCGAGGACCAGTCCGACCCCACTGCCGAGACCCGACGACGGGAACTCGCCGCACTGCTGCTCGCCGAGGCCGGACTGGCCGGCCCGGACCCGTCGTTCGCCCCGGTCGCCGGGCGCGCCGAGGACGGTCGGGACGACGCCGACGGGAGCACGGCGCCCCTGTCGTCGGCCGAGCGGCGCATGTGGTTCCTGCGGCGGTTGCGGCCCGACGGCGTCGCCTACAACCTGTGCGGCGGCATCCGTCTGACCGGGCCGCTGGACCGGGCCGCCCTCGGCGCCGCCCTCACCGCCCTGTCGGCCGCCCACGACGTCCTGCGGACCGTCTACCCGGCGGACGCCGACGGCTCCCCCGGCCGCCGGGTGCTGCCCCCGGCGCCCGTCCCGCTGCCGCTGACCGACCTCGGCGAGGTGCCCGCCGGCGAGCGGGCGGACCGGGCCCGGGCGGCCGTGTCCGAGGAGGGGCGCCGCCCCTTCGACCTGGACGGCGAACTGCCGGTGCGCTTCCGGCTGTTCCGGTTCGCCGACGACGACCACCTGCTGTCCCTGACGGTGCATCACATCGCCTTCGACGACCTGTCGTGGGGCAGGGTGCTCGACGAGCTCGCCCACCGCTACGCCGAGGCCGCGGGCGCCGGGCCCGCGTCCGCCGCCCGGCCCCGCGTCCAGTACGCCGACTACGCCCGCTGGGAGGCGCGCCGGCTGGCCGAGGGCGCCTGGGAGGACCAGCTCGCCCACTGGCGCGAGCGGCTGCTGCCCCACCCGCCGGCCCTCGCCCTCCCCGCCGACGGGGCCCGCGGCGACGCGCCCGGCCCGGCGGACGCCGGTACGGACGGCGTACGGCGTGACGCCCGGCTCGGCCCCGAGGCCGCCGGGGCGCTGCGCGCCCTCGCCCGGGAGTCCGGCGTCACCCTGTACACCGCGCTGCTGGCCGCGTACCAGACGGTGCTGCACCGCTGGACCGGCGAGGACGACATCGCCGTCGGATCACCGGTGGTCAACCGAAGCAGGGCCGAATTCGAGGACGTCGTCGGCAACTTCGGCAACACCGTGGTGCTCCGCACCGACCTCTCCGGCGACCCGGCGTTCCGTACGCTGCTCGGCCGCGTCCGGGACGTGTGCGCCGACGCCTTCGCCCACCAGGACGTGCCGTTCGACCGCGTCACGGAGGCGCTGCGGCCCGCCGGTGCGGTGGGCCGGACCTCCCTGTTCGACGCGGTGTTCTCGTTCGTCGCGGCGGAGCCGAGCCGGACTCGCGCCGCCGGCGTGCTGTTCGAGGAGCTGCCGCACCACAACGGCACGGCCCGGTTCCCGCTGGTGCTGGAGGCCCGGGAGGCCGGCGGGGACATCGTCCTCGGGCTGACCGCCCGCGCCGGACTGTTCTCCCCGGCCGCCGTCGAACGGCTCCTCGGTCACCTGGTGGAGCTGACCCGGGGCGCGGCGCTCGGCCCGGACCGCCGGCTGAGCGAACTTCCCCTGCTCACAGCGGAGGAGCGGCGTCTGGCCCTGACCGTGTGGAGCGGGACGGGGACCGAGCCGGCCGAGTCCCGGCCCCTGCACCGGCTGGTCGAGGAGCAGGCCGCCCGGACCCCGGACCTCGTCGCGGTGGTCGCCCGGGACGCCCGGCTCACGTACCGCGAGCTCGACGATCGGGCGGAGGAACTCTCCCTGCGGCTGCGGGCGTCGGGCGCCGGGCCGGAGCGCGTGGTGGGCGTGCACCTGACCCGCTCGCCCACCCTGGTGGTGGCGCTGCTGGCGGTGCTCAAGGCGGGTGCCGCGTTCATGCCGCTGGAGCCGTCCTGGCCGGCGCTGCGGCGGACGGAGGTGGCCCGCGCCGCCCGGCCCGTCCTGGTGCTGACCGACGCGGCGACCACCCCGGCCCCGCCGCCGTTGGACGTTCCCGTCCTCGACCTGGCCGAGCCGTGGGTGCCCGCCGCGCCGATGCCCGAGGCGGTGGTCGACATGGAGAACGTGGCGTACGTCATCCACACCTCGGGCTCCACCGGCGCCCCCAAGGGGGTGATGATCCGTCATCAGGCCATCTCCAACCGGATGGTGTGGCAGTCCCGGCTGCTCGGCATGACCCCGGACGACCGGGTGCTGCACAAGGCCCCGATGGGCTTCGACATCTCCGTCAACGAGATCTTCCTGCCGCTGGTCAACGGCGCCCGCCTGGTCCTGGCCGACCCGGACGCGCACGGTGACATCGGCCACCTCGCGGAGGTGATCGAGCGGGAGGGCGTGACCTTCCTCTACATCGTCGCGTCCATGCTGGACGTCCTGCTGGAGCGGGACGACATCTCCCGCACCGCCCGCTCCATCCGCCACCTGTGGTGCGGCGGCGAGGCGCTCACCCCGGCGTTGTACCGGCGGTTCCGGGAGCGGCTGGACGCCACCATGTACCACGGCTACGGGCCCGCCGAGGCCACCATCGGCGTGAGCTGCCGGGTGTTCGACGAGCGGGCGGACGGCGCGTCCGTCTCCCTCGGGCGCCCCAATCCCAACGCCCGGCTGTACCTGCTCGACCGGGCGCTGCGCCCGGTCCCGGTGGGCGTTCCCGGCGAGCTGTACATCGGTGGCATGCCGCTGGCCCGGGGCTATCTCGACGACCCGCGCAGGACGGCCGAGGCGTTCGTCCCCGACCCGTTCGCCGTCACCCCTGGCCAACGGCTCTACCGCACCGGCGACTTGGGCCGCTACCGTCCGGACGGCGAGATCGAGTTCCTGGGCCGGGCCGACGACCAGGTCAAGGTGCGCGGTTTCCGCGTCGAGCTCGGCGAGGTGGAGGCGGCGCTCACCGCCCATCCCGCCGTGCGGCAGAGCGCGGTGCTGCTGCGGACGGGCGCGCCGGGCGGCGACCGGCTGGCCGCCTGGTGCGTCCCGGAGGCGGGGGCGGCGGCGCCGACCGTCGCCGCGCTGCGCGACTGGCTGGCCGCCCGGCTCCCGCACTACGCGGTCCCCGGCGAGCTCCGTGTGCTGCCGGCCCTGCCGCTGACGGCCGCGGGCAAGACCGACCGCAAGGCGCTGCTCGCCCTGGCCCCGGCGGTCCCGGACGAGTCGGCGGCCACGCCGTTCGTCGGGCCGCGCGACGCCCTGGAGCGGGACGTCGCCGCCGTCTGGGCCGAGCTGCTGGGCCGGGACGACATCGGCGTCCGGCACAACTTCTTCGACCTGGGCGGGCACTCCCTGCTCCTGGTACGGGCCCAGGCCCTGTACCGGAACCGGCTCGGCCACGACATCCCCCTCGTCGAGCTCTACGACCACCCCACGGTCGCCTCGCTCGCCGCCCGCATGTCCCGCGGGACGACGGCGGGGGACGAGACGGGGGACGGCGACGGGCCGGAACTGGACCGGATCCGGGCGCAGGCCGAGCGCCGGCGGCAGACAGCGGCACGGCGCGCGGCGGCGGCCGGCCGGACGGCGCGACAGCGGGCGCAGGCGCCCGGCGAAAGGACGCGGTGACCACCGTGAACAGCGACGTGGCAGCGGACGGACTCGACGAAGGCGCCGGCACCGACATCGCCGTCGTCGGCATGGCCGGGCGTTTCCCGGGCGCCCGGGACCTGGACGCGTTCTGGACGAACCTGACGGAGGGCCGGGAGGCGGTCGCGCCCCTCGACGACGCGACGTACCTGGCGGCGGGCGGCGACCCCGCGCGGCTGGACGACCCGTACCTGGTGAAGGTGGCGTCGGTCGTGGACGGCATCGACGAGTTCGACGCCGAGTTCTTCGGCTACCCGCCGGCGGAGGCCGAACTCCTCGATCCGCAGCAGCGGTTGTTCCTCCAGTGCGCCCACCACGCCCTGGAGCGCGCCGGGTACGGGCCGGGCACCACCACGGGCCCGGTCGGCGTGTACGCCGGGGCCGTGCAGAGCCGCTACTTCCTCGACCACGTCCACCCCCGGCTGCGCGGCGCGGACAGCGTCACCCTGCACCACGCCCAGCTCGGCAACGTCAACAGCACGCTGGCCACCCGCGTCTCGTACGAGCTGGGGCTGACCGGGCCCAGCCTGTCGGTGCAGACCACCTGCTCCACCTCGCTGGTGGCGGTGCACCTGGCCTGCCAGGACCTGCTGTCCCACCAGTGCGACACGGCCCTGGCGGGTGGCGTCTCCCTCAACCCGGCGCTGCGGCAGGGCTACCGGTACGTCAAGGACGGCCCGTTCTCGCACGACGGGCACTGCCGGCCCTTCGACGCCGACGCCACCGGCATGCTCGCGGGCGAGGGGCTGGGCGTCGTGGTGCTCAAGCGGCTGGCGGACGCCCTGGCCGACGGCGACCACATCCACGCCGTGATCAAGGGCAGCGCGGTCAACAACGACGGCGACCGCAAGGTGGGCTTCGCCGCGCCCAGCGCCGCCGGGCAGGCGGAGGTGATCGTCGCCGCCCAGGCGGTGGCCGGGGTCGACGCGGATTCCATCGGCTACGTCGAGGCGCACGGCACCGGCACGCCGGTCGGCGACCCCATCGAAGTGGCCGCGCTCACCCGCGCGTTCGCGTCCTCGACCGACCGCCGGGGCTTCTGCGCGCTCGGCTCGGTCAAGGGCAACATCGGGCACACGGACGCGGCGGCGGGCATCGCCGGGTTCATCAAGGCCGTCCTGACCCTCGAACACCGCACGATCCCGCCGACCTTGCACTTCCGCTCCCCCAACCCGCTGCTCGGCCTGGAGGACGGCCCGTTCCACGTCCCCACCACCACCCGGGCGTGGGAGAGCGACGGCCGGCCGCGCCGGGCGGGCGTCAGCTCGCTGGGCATCGGCGGCACCAACGCCCACGTCGTCCTGGAGGAGGCGCCCGCGCCGCCGCCCCGGCCCGCGCCGGCGCCGGCGGACGGGGACGCGCTGCTGACGCTCTCCGCCCGCACCCCCGAGGACCTGGCCGCCCTCGCCGAGGACCTCGGCCGGCACCTCCGGGACCGCCCCGGGCTGCCGCTCGCCGATGTCGCGCACACCCTCGCCGCCGGCCGCCGCGCCCGCCCGCACCGGCTCGCGCTGACCGCGTCGGACACCGCCGAGGCGGCCCGCCGGCTGCTCGCCGCGCCTCCGGCGGCCGGGCCCGCCGGCGCCGACCGTCCGGTCGTCTTCCTGTTCCCGGGCGCCGGCTCCCAGCATCCCGGCATGGGCCGCGGCCTGTACGAGGCCGAGCCCGTCTACCGGCGGGAGATCGACCGCTGCGCCGGCGTCCTGCGCCCGCTGCTCGGCCGCGACCTGCGGGACATGCTGTACGGCGAGGCCGCCCCGCCCGCGCCCGGCGCGCCCGAGGGCGTCTTCCCCACGCTCGTCGCGACCGAATACGCCCTGGCCGTGCTGCTGATGTCGTGGGGGATCCGGCCCGCCGCGCTGCTCGGGCACAGCCTCGGCGAGTACACGGCCGCCTGTGTGGCCGGCGTACTGGCCCCCGAGGACCTGCTGCCGCTGGTGGTCCGCCGCGAGGAGCTGTTCGCCCGGGCGGCCGGGACCGGCGGCATGCTGGGCGTCTCCCTCGGTGAGGACGCGGTCCGGCCGTACCTGGCCGGCGGCCTCTCGCTCGCCGCCGTCAACGGGCCCGCGGCCTGCGCGCTGGCCGGTCCCGAGGAGGCACTGGCCCGCGCCGAGGAGCGGCTGACCCGCGACGGCGTACGGCACCGCCGCATCCGCTTCGCCGCCGCCGCACACTCCGCCCTGCTCGACCCGGTGCTCGGCACCTACGCCGAGGCCGTCGCCCAAGTGCCGCTCAAAGCACCGGAGATACCGTACGTATCCAACCTCACCGGCACCTGGATCACGCCCGGGCAGGCCACCGACCCGGCCGCCTGGGTGCGGCACACCCGCGAGCCCGTCCGCTTCGGCGCCGGCCTCGACACCCTCCTCGCCGAGGGGAACCCGGTGCTGCTGGAGGTGGGCCCCGGCCGGGCCCTCACCGGGCTGGTCCGCGCCCGGGGCGGCGACGACGCCGTCGTGCCCGCCATGCGCCACCCGCAGGCGGCGGAGCCCGACCACCGCACGCTGCTGGACGCGGTCGGGCGGCTGTGGACCCTCGGCGTCCCGGCCGACGTCGCGGCCGTGCACGCCCGCCGGTCCCCGCGCCGCGTACCGCTGCCCGGCTACCCGTTCCGCCGCTCCCGGCACTGGATCGACGTCCACCGGCCGGACGGCGAGGCGGCCCCCGGGCTCCGGCCGGCCGCCCCGGCGCCGTTCCCCGTCCCGCTGGCGGCGGAGCTGCCCCGGATGGTCCTCGCCGAACAGCGGCTGCGGGCCGAACACCCGCCGCTGCGCGACCCGGAGGACCTCACCGCCGGCCTCGACCGGCTGGCAGCCGCCCACGTCTGCGCGGTGCTCCGCGACGCCGGGGTGCCGCTCGCCCCCGGCGCCGTCCTGGACCGGGAGGACGTCCACCGGGCGTTCCGCACCGTCCCCGCCTACCGGCGGTTCCTCGACGCCCTGCTGGCGATGCTCACCGACGACGGGATCCTGCGGGAGGACGGCGGACGGCTGCGCGTCACCCCCGCCGTCGCCGACGTGCCCGAACCGGCCGCGCTCTCCCGCGAGATCCTCGCCGGCCACCCCGGGCGGGCCGAGGACCTGGCGTTCCTGGAGCACTGCGTCCGGCACTACCCCCGGGTGCTCGACGGCACCACGGCCGGCACCGAGGTGCTGCTCCCCGACGGCGACGACGCCCGCCAGCGCGCCCTCATCGACCGGCGCCTCGCCTACAGCGACATTCCCCTCTTCCGCCGCCTGATCGCCGAGACCGTCGCCCGGCTCGCCGCCGAGGCGGGCCGGCCGGTGCGGATCCTGGAGATCGGCGCCGGACGCGGCTACCTCACCTGGGAGGTCGCCGAGGCGCTGCGCGGCCTTCCGGACGTCACGTACCACTTCACCGACCTGGGCCGCTCGTTCGTCCTCGACGGGCAGCGGCGGGCGAAGGAGGACGGGTTCACCGGCATGGAGTTCGGCGTCCTCGACATCACCAAGGACCCGGCCGCGCAAGGTCTCCCGCCCGGCGGCTTCGACGTCGTCCTCGCGTTCAACGTCCTGCACGCCACCCCCGACCTGCGGCGGGCCGTGCGCAACGCGGGCGAACTGCTGGTGCAGGACGGCGTGTTGATGCTGCTGGAGGCGTCCCGGCAGCAGCGCTGGTCGCTGATGACGACCGGCCTCTACGAGGGCTGGTGGTACTTCGACGACGACCTGCGCGACGGCTCGCCGCTCGTCACGGCGGACCGGTGGACCGGGCTGCTCGACACGGAGGGCTTCGCCGACGTCACCGCCCTCCCCCGGGACGGCGGGGCGGACCACACCTTCGTCGCCGCCCGCCGCGCCCGGAAAACCGCCTCCCCGGCCCCCGCTCCCCCCGCGAGCCGGGCCTTCAACCGGCGGCCCGCCCTCTCCGTGCCCTACACCCCGCCCGGCACCGACCGGGAGAAGGACGTCGTCCGGCTGTGGGAGGACGTCCTGGGCATCGACGGCATCGGCGTGCACGACAACTTCTTCGACCTCGGCGGGGAGTCGCTGCTGGCCATGCAGCTGTTCGCCCGGCTGCGCGACTCCACGGGCGTCGAACTGTCGCTGCAACGGATCTTCGACGCGCCGACCGTCGCCGAGCTCGTCCCGCTGCTCGACGCGGCGGCCCCCGCGAGCGCGGCACCCCGCATCCGGCCCAGCGCCCGCCGCGCCCGGACCGCCGCCGGCACCACCCGCGACCACAGGACGGAGTAGCCGTGCCCCCGGCCGAGACCAGCCAGCCCAGCCAGCCCAGCACCGCCCCCACCACGCCGGAGGGCCCGGACACCCTGCTCTTCCCGGCCTCCTACGCCCAGCAGCGGATGTGGTTCTTCCACCACCTCGACCGCGGCAACCCGTACTACAACATCCCGCTGGCGCTGCGGCTGACCGGCGAGGCGGACCCCGCCGCGCTCCAGGCCGCGCTGGACGGCGTCGTGGCCCGCCACGAGATTCTGCGCACGACGTTCACGGAGCGCGACGGCGAGCCGCGGCAGCTGGTGGCGCCGGCCGGACGCGTCCGGCTGGAGACGGCGGAGTGCGCGCCCGAGGACGAGCACCCGTGGGCCCTGGAGTGGGTGGGCCGGCCGTTCGACCTGACCACCGGCCCGCTGTTCCGCGCCGCCCTGCTCACCACCGCGCCCGACCGCCACCTGCTGCTGCTCTGCCTCCACCACATCGTCACCGACGGCTGGTCGCTCAACGTCCTCACCCGCGAACTCGCGGCGTTCTACCGGGAGTACCGCACGGGGGAACCGGCCGGCCTCGCCCCGCTGGAGATCCAGTACGCGGACTTCGCCGAGTGGCAGCGCGAACAGCTCGACGGTGCGGCCCTGGAACGCCGCCTGGACTACTGGCGGCGGCAACTGCGCGACGCCCCGGCGGCGTTGGACCTCCCCACGGACCACCCCCGGCCGCCCGTACAGTCCTTCCGCGGCGCCCGCGTCGACTTCGAGCTGCCCGACGACCTCGCCCGCGCGCTGCGCGCCACCGGCCGGGCCCACGGCACGACGCTGTTCATGACGCTGCTGGCCGGGGTGACCGCGCTGCTGCACCGCTGGACCGGGCAGGACGACATCCTCGTCGGCTCCCCCATCGCGGGCCGCGACGTACCGGAGACCGAGCCGCTGCTCGGCCTGTTCGTCAACACCCTTGTACTGCGCGGCGACCTGTCGGGCTCGCCGACCTTCGCCGACCTGCTGGCCCGCACGCGGCGCGCCTGCACCGGCGCCTACGACCACCAGGACGTACCGCTGGACAAGCTCGTCGAGGTGCTGCGGCCGGAGCGCGACCCGGGCCGCAACCCCTTGTTCCAGGTGATGTTCGCCCTCCAGAACCCGCCGCGCATGGATTTCCCCCTGCCCGGCGCCCGCCTGCGCGCCGAGCCGCTGCCGCGCCACTCCACCCGTTTCGACCTGGAGTTCCACCTCTGGGAGGACGGCGACCGGCTGCACGGCTCCCTGGTGTACGGCACCGACCTGTTCGACCCCGAGACGGCCGCGCGCACGCCGGACCGGCTGCGCCGCCTGCTGGCCGCCGCCGTCCGGGCCCCGGAGACGCCCGTCGCGGACCTCCCCTTCGCGGACACGGAACCGACGACTCCGGTACGCGCCCCCGCCGATCCGGACACGACCGTGCCCGCCGCCTTCGCCGAGCGGGTCCGGCGCGCGCCGGATGGTATCGCTGTGACGGGGGGCGCGGCTGAGCGCGCCGGGGCCGGCGCCCTCGGGGGCGCCGCCGAGGAAGACTCGGGCGAACGGGATGCCGTCGTCGACACGGGCGATGCGCTCGTGCGCTCCGCCGCCGAGGAAAGCCGGTACGCCCAGGGCGCCCACGCCACGGCCGAGGCGCTCGCGCGCCCCGCCGAACGGGACCGGCGTGCCGCCGCCGTCACGGACGGGGCACGCGCCGGGTCCGCCGCCGAGGGCGACCGGAACGCGCCGGGCGCCGCCGCCCCGGCCGGCACGCTGACGGCCGCCGGGCTCGCCGAGCGCGCCGACGTCCTGGCCGGACGGCTGGCGGCCCGGGGCATCACCCGCGGCACGCGCGTCGGCCTGCGCCTGCCACCGGGCGCCGACGCCGCGGCGGCCACGCTCGCGCTGCTGACCCTGGGCGCGGTCTGCGTGCCCGTCGAACCGGAGTCGCCGGACGGACCGGCCTGCGACTGGCTCGTCGCGGCGGGCGCGAGGACACTCCTGACCGACCGCGCGTGGACGCTCCCGACGCAGGTGACGGCCGTCGAACTCGCCGCGCTCAAGACCGACGCCCCGGAGACACCGCAGGACCGACCCGCCGGACCGAACGACGACCACCCGCCGACCACACCGGAGCCCGGCCTCACGACGCCCGACGTGCCGACGACCGTACCGGCCGACGTCTCCACGCCCCCCGCAGACGACGACCCCGAGACCCCCTCGACCTCAACGGCCGGGCCGGACCGGGACGCCCCGGCGTCCGCGCCGGCCGCCACACCCCCGACCGCCGGGACGGGCGGCAGCCATCCGGCGGCCGCGCCGGAGACCGGTCCCCTCACGCTCGGCGCCGCCGGGCCGGGGGTGCCGCGGCACCCGGCGACCGCACCGGTCGGCGTCTCCACGACCGCCGCCGGCGACGACCCCGAGACCCCCTCGTCCTCAACGGCCGGGCCGAACGGGGACGCCCTAACGTCCGAGACGAACGACGGTCACCCGGCGACCGCACGGGCCGATGTCTCCACGAGCGCCACCGGCGACAGCCCCGAGACCCCCTCGACCTCAACGGCCGGACCGAACGGGGACACCCCGGCGTCCGCGCCGACCGCCACTCCCCCGACCGCCGGGACGGGCGGCAGCCACCCGCCGGCCACACCGGAGACCGGCCTCACCACGCCCAACGTGCCGAATGACCCGGCAACCGTACCGGCCGACGTCTCCGCGATCACCGCGCCCCCCGGTCCCGAGGCCCCCGCTTCCCCGGCCGCCGCCCACCGCGCCGAAGCCGCCCCTCGCCCGTTCTCCGGGCCGCGCGGCGCCGACCCCGCGTTCGTCCTGCGCGGTGCCGCCGGGCCGGTGGAGTACGGCCACGCCGCGTTGTGCGCGACGCTGGACCGGCTCCAGGATCTCGGTCGGCTCGGGGCCGGCGACGCCGTGCTGTACCACCGCACCGCGCCGCTGCCCGACGCCGTGCACGCCCTGCTGTGGCCGCTGCTGTACGGCGCGGCCGTGTACGCCGCGCCCGGTGTCGGGCCGGGGCGGGTGGCGGCGGCCGTCGCGGGTGGCGGGGTGTCCGTCGCGCTGCTGCCGCCCGCCGCGCTGGACGAAGCGGCCCGTGCCGAGCGGCCGTCGGACGACCGGCTGCGGCTGGTGCTGGTCGACGGCGGGCGGCTCACCGCCCGGCTCGCGGACCGGTTCCTCGCCGCCCGCCCGGAGACCGTCCTGCACCGGCTGTGGGTGCTGCCCGAGGCCGCCGGCTGCGTGGCGGCCCTGCGCTGCCGCCCCGGCCTCACCGACGCCGAACTCGCCGCCGGGCGGGACGACCACCGGCCCGTCGTCGTCACCGACGAGCGCGGCCGGCCGCTGCCGAGCGGCGTCCCCGGCCGGCTGTCCGTCCACCGGCCGGGCGCCGCCGCCCCCGCGCCCACGCCGTGGCGCGGGCGCCGGCTCCACGACGGGCGGCTCGCCGTCGCCGACGACGCGCCGCCGCGCGTGGACGGGTACGCCGTCGACCTCGCGGCGGTCGAGAACGCCCTGCTCGCCGACGAGACCCTGGCCGGCTGCGCGGTCCTGCCCCGGACCACCGCCGACGGGGTCGAGGAGCTCGTCGCGTACGCCGTGCCCACCGGACCGTTCTCCGCCCGCCGGGCGCGCGAGCGGGCCGCCGCCCTGCTGCCCGCTGCCCTCGTACCGCGCGCCGTGGTGCCCGTCACCTCGCTGCCCCGCGACCGTTCCGGCCGCCTCGACGCCGCCGCGCTGGCCGCGCTGCCCGTCGTGGACGAGGACGCCGCCCGGGCATGGGAGCGGGAGCTGACGGCGTCCGGCGGCCCGGCCGTCGCCGTCCTGGTGGAGGAGGCGGCCCCGGAGCCGGAGGAGCGCGTCCACGTCCCGTTGCCCACCCCCGAGGACCCGCGGGAACCGGCCGGCGACGGGGAGGAGCCGCGCCCGGCCGCGCCGGCGGACGGCGGGCGCCCGGCCGTGGCCGCGGGCCCGCCGGCCGTGACGCCGTCCGTCCGCACCCTGCCGGAGGCCCTGCGCCGCGCGGCCCGCGAGAACCGGGGCGGCATCGTGATCGTCGACCGGCGCGGCGCCGAACAGGAGCTCTCCTACCCCGACTTGGCGGCGGACGCGGCCCGGGTCCTGGGCGGCCTGCGCGCCATCGGGCTCCGCCCCGGCGACCGCGCCGTCCTGCAGTGCCCCGGCCACCGCGATTTCCTGACCGCCTTCTGGGCCTGCCTCCTCGGCGGCTTCGTGCCCGTCCCGCTCGCCCCCGCCGAGAGCTACGCCGAGGACACGTCGGCCGTCGAACGTCTGGCGGGCGCTTGGGAGTTGCTCGGCCGCCCCCTCGTCCTGGCCGGGGACGAGACGGCCGACGGGCTGCGCGGGCTGGCCGCCCGCCGGGGCTGGGGGACCGCCCTGCGCGTCGGCGTCCTGGACGAGCTGCGCCGCCACGCGCCCGACCCGGACGAGCACCCCTGCGCACCCGACGACGTCGCCCTGCTGCTGCTCACCTCCGGCAGCACCGGCACCCCCAAGGCCGTCCCGCTGCGCCACCGCAACGTCCTGGCGCGCTGCGCCGGCACGGCCGCCGCCAACGGATTCGGGGCCGGGGACGTCACGTTCAACTGGATGCCGCTCGACCACGTCGGCGGGATCGTCATGTTCCACGTACGCGACGTCTACCTGACGTGCCGTCAAGTGCACGCGCCCACCGGCTGGGTGCTGGAGGACCCGCCGCGCTGGCTCGACGTCGTCCACCGGCACCGGGTGACGCTCACCTGGGCGCCGAACTTCGCGTTCGGCCTCGTCAACGACCGGGTGGCGGACGCGGCGGGGCGCGGCTGGGACCTGTCCTGCCTGCGCTTCATCCAGAACGCGGGCGAGGCCATCATGCCGCGCGTCGCCCGCCGCTTCCTCCAGGCGCTCGCGCCGTACGGCCTGCCGGCCACCGCCATGCGGCCCTCCTGGGGCATGTCCGAGACGTCCTCGGCGGTCACCTACTCGGACGCCTTCACCCTGGCGACGACCTCCGACGCCGACCCGTTCACCGAGGTCGGCCGCCCGCTGCCGGGCACCACCCTGCGCATCGTCGACGACGCCGGGGAGACCGTGCCGGAGGGCGTCCCCGGCCGCCTCCAGGTCAGCGGCCCGACGGTGACCTCCGGCTACCACGACAACGAGGAGGAGAACCGGGCCTCCTTCACCCCCGACGGCTGGTTCGAGACCGGCGACCTGGGGGTGATCCGGGACGGCGCGGTCACCATCACCGGCCGGGCCAAGGACGTCCTCATCATCAACGGCGTCAACCACTACTGCCACGAGATCGAGTCGGTGGTGGAGGAACTGGACCGGGTGGAGAACTCGTTCACCGCGGCCTGCGCGGTCCGGGACGCGGGGGCGACCACGGACGGCCTCGCCGTCTTCTTCCACCCGGCGCCCGGCGCGGACGTCGCCGCCACGGTCCGCGAGATCCGCTCCCTGCTGGTCCGGCGGACCGGCCTCAACCCGCGCCATATCGTACCCGTCCGCAAGGAGGACGTGCCCAAGACCGAGATCGGCAAGATCCAGCGGGCCGCGCTGCGCCGCCGCTTCCACTCCGGCGGCTTCGACGCCGCCCTCGCCGAGGTGGACCTGCTGCTGGGCGACGAGCGCACCACCCTGCCCAACTGGTTCCACGAGCGCGTCTGGCGGCCGGCCCGCCCACTGCCCGGCCCCACCCCGCAGAGCGCGGGCGGCACGGGCGGCACGCTGCTGGTACTGGCCGACGACGCGGGCCTGGCCGACCGCCTGCTGCCGGAGCTCGCCTCCCGAGACCGCCGCACCGTCCGCGTCGACCGCGCGGAGCCCGGGACGGAGTTCGCGCGCCTCACGCCTGACCGTTTCCGCGTCCGCCTCGACCACGCCGAGGACCACGGCCGCCTCCTGGACGCCCTGGCGGCGGACGGCCATACGGTGACGGACGTCCTCGACCTCACCACGTACGCCCCATCGGCCACCGACGCCACCACACCGGTCCCGGCGGAGACCGCGGCCCTCGTCCACCTCGTCCAGGCGCTCGCCGCGCGGCGCGCCGAGGACGCGCGGACGCGCCTGCGCGTCGTCGGCCGCCACACCCAGCACGCCGCGCCCGGCGACGTGGTGGACGCCGACCGGGCGGCCCGGCTGGGCCTGCTGACCAGCCTCGCGCAGGAACTGCCGTGGCTCGACTGCGCGCACCTGGACCTGCCGGAGGCCCCGCCGGAGACTCATGTGCCGGACATCCTCGCCGAATTGGCTGCCCGCCGGGGCGACACGGAGGCCGCCGTCCGCGACGGCGTCCGTCTCGTGCCGCGCCTGGCGGCCCTGTCGCCACCGGCCGGCCCGCCGGCCCCGGGGCCGTTCCGACGCGGCGGGCTCGTCGTCGTCACCGGCGGGCTGGGCGGCCTCGGCACGGAGATCTGCGCGCACCTCCTGGACGCGTACGACTCCCGCCTGTTGATCCTCGGCCGCACCGAACTCCCGCCGGAGGACGCGTCGGACGCCACCGCCGCGTCGGACACCACCGGCGCCCGGCGCCTGGCGGCGTACCGCGCGCTGCGGGCACGCAGCGAGCACGTGCTCTACGCGACGGCCGACATCACCCGCGCCGACGAGGTACGGGCCGCCCTCGGTGAGGCGGCCACCCGCTGGTCCCTGGCCCCGACGGCGGTGCTGCACCTGGCCGGCACGTTCCGCCAACGCCCGTTCCCCGAGCAGACCGTCGAGGAACTGGCCGAGGTCCTGGCCCCCAAGACACTCGGCACCCGCGCCCTGCTCGACGCGCTGGGCGACGCGGCGGACGACACGGCTCTCATCGCCTTCTCCTCCGTGAACGGCACCTTCGGCGGCGCCATGGTCAGCGCCTACGCGGCGGCCAACGCCCACCTGGACGCCCTGGTCCGCACCGGCCGGGAGCGGGGCCGGCGCTTCGCCTCCGTCGCCTGGAGCCTGTGGGACGAGACCGGTATGAGCGCCGGCCGCGACCTGGCCGAGCCCGGCCGGGCCCGCGGTTACCGCCCGATCGGCCGCGCCGAGGGCGTACGGTCGTTCGTCCACGCGCTGCGCCTGGACCGGCCGCACGTCCTGGTCGGCCTGGACCCGGCCCGCCCGTGGATCCGCGGCGCGCTGGACGCCCCGGCCCGCCCGGCCACCACCCTGACCGCCTACACGGAACCCGAGCCCGCCACAGCCCCCACTCCCACCGACCGGTACGGAACGCCGGTCCCCGTACGCCGGGTGACCCTCGACCGCCTGCCCCGCACCCCGGACGGCACGGTGGACCGCGCCGCGCTCCGACGCGCCGACCGCCCGGGCCCGGAGACGGCCCCGGCGGGGAAGACACAGCTGCTGGTCGCCCGGGTGTGGTGCGAGGTACTGGGCGTGGACCGGGTGGGCCCGGACGAGAACTTCTTCGACCTCGGCGGCCACTCGCTCCTCATGGCCCGCGTCCACGGCACACTCCAGACCGCTCTGGACCGCGAGTTCTCCATGGTCGACCTCTTCCGCCACCCCACCGTAGCCACCCTCTCCGCCTTCCTCGACGCCCCGGTCGCGGCACCGCCCGAAGCCTCCCGGAATCCGGCCCGGGACCGGGCCGCCCGCCGCCGCGCGGCCCGGACGACGGGACGCGGACGGCGCTGATCCCGTGCCGCCGGCAAGGGAGCGCGCCCGTGGCACGGCGGCGCGCTCCCCGTGGCGAACACGGGCGCGGTCACGTCTGCTTCGCCCTTCAGAACGCTCCCGGCCTCACGGCTCTGCGGACGCACGGCGAACTCGCGCGGGTGCCGACCGCAGGGCCGTCCTGGCCCTGTTCGTCACCGGGCTCGGGCCGGAGGACGCACGGTCGCTGAGCGAGCCGCTGGAGGCGCGGGACGGATGCGGGCGCCCGTAGCGCACCGCCACCGCCACGCGGCTAGTGCTTCAGCGCGACCCCGGGGCTCTTGGCGGTGGGCACCTCGTGGGCCGGGCAGGTTGTGAGGACCCTGCTCATGGCGGCGTGCTCCTTGGGGGTCACCCACAGCTTGTACTGCCGCTTCACGGCGATCTGCCGGGCGACGTAGTCGCAGGTGTAGGCCGTGTTCGCGGGGAGCCAGTCGGCGGCGTCCTTGTCGCCCTTGCCCATGTTGGCCGGCCCGTCGGCGGCGACCAGGTTCAGCGGGTCGTTGGCCAGGGCCTCGCGGCGGGCCCGGGACAGCTTGCGCGCCCCCGTTCGCCAGGCGTCGGAAAGCGCCACGACGTGGTCGATCTGCACGTCCGAGGACCGCGCGCCGCGCCGGAAACGGATGGTCTTGCCCGTGTAGGGGTCCGCGAGGGTGCCGGAGGTGACGGTGCACTTGGCGGGGCCGTCGAGCTTCGGGTCGCGCAGGTCCCGTCGGAGGATGTCGTTGCGGGTGTCGCAGCCGTTGCCGGAGCCGGGCGCGTCGGTGCGGTCCGACCACGCCCGGCCGAACTTTCCGCGGTCGTACCCGGCTTTCGACTCCGCTTTTTTGACCGGCAGTTCGGCCAGCGCCGCCCGCACGGAGCCCGGCTTGGCGTCATCGGGCCCGCCGTCCCCGTCCCGCGAACACGCCGTCAGCAGCACGGGCAGCAGCAGGAGCGCGGCGACGGCGCCGCGGCGACGGGGGTGGGGGTAAGGGCAGGGGCGGGGCTGGGACGGCACCGAGGCCTCTTTTCGTACGTCGAGTGGTGTGCCATGGGCAGGCCGGCTTCGCGCCCGCTCAGGAAGCGCGCTTCCCGGATGACGGGTTCCTCGGCCTCCTCGGTCCGGACGGGGACCCGGTTCCCGCCTCGCGGCGGAGGAGCCGCTTGCGTCGTCCGCCGCCCATGGCGAAGGTCAGCCAGCGGTCGGCGCCCCGGGCCGCCAGGAAGCGCCGGCGCTCCCGGCGTGAGCGCGGGCGCCTCGTCTCGCCGCGCGGCGCGTTCTGCGACGCGTGCGCGGTGGAGGCGAGGCGCCGGCCCGCCCGTGCGAGGTCGGCGAGGACGTGGTCGCGGTCCCGTTCGCCGCGTCCGGCGAGCAACTCCGTGTAGAGACCTTCGATTTCCGCCACGGCCGCGCCGATGAGCAGGTCACCGCCGCCCGCCGGTGCCGTTCTGTCCCGCGCCATCCGCAGCCCCCTTCGGACGAGTGGTCGCGACGCATCACGGCGACGAGCGGTCGCCGGGTCGCGCCCAGGACTTGCCCGGCTGCGCAACCGGGCAACCACACGTACCGGAGATCGTCTCGCCGCCCGTCTACCCCGCGGAGGCGTGGGGGTCAGGGGCTGACCGGGTCGAACCCGTAGCGCAGGGGCTCGTCTTCCACGCGAATGTCGCGCCGGTAGACATACAGCGCGTCCACGCGGACGTCATCCGCGGCATGCTCGACGACGCACGGACGGGTGACCTGCACCACCGCCGGCCGCCCCGCCACCTTGATCCGCACGCCGTCGGCCGGCCCGCCGGCCAGCACCGCCGTCTCCGGTCCCCACACACCGTCTCCCGCCATGGGGATACTTTACGCATTGCGCAAGTATCGGAGAAAGGGCCGTCAGTCCTCGTAGTAGTTGTTGACGATCACGTCCGGCTCGTCGTCGTCGAACGCCTCGTTCAGCAGCGCGCCGCCGACGAGACCCGCCGCGCCGGCCCCGATGAGCGCGCCGGTGCCGAACCGCCGGCCGCCCTGCTGTCCGCCGCCCTGCTGCGGCTGCGCGTCACCGTGCGGAACGGGATAGCCCTGCTGGTGCGGCTGGGGGTATCCCTGCTGCACCGGCTGCGGGTACCCCGCCTGCGGCTCGGTGTAGTACGGGGGCGGCGTGGTCTGCACGCGGTGGGCGCAGCCGCCGCACGCCTGGACCGGCCGGGGCACGCCCCACTGCGGCGACCAGGAGACCGTCGTCATGCCGGGGCCGTGGGCGGGGTCGAAGAAACACGTCACGGAAGGACTCCCTGTCGGTGGCTGGGGTGCCGCGATGGTCGGCGCGGTGTGCGCCGACGGCGGCGTGGAGACGAGCGTCGGGGTCGGTGCGGGTGGTGGGGTGGGGGTGACCGGGGGGACGGTCGGCGGAACGGTCGGTGGAGCGGTCGGTGCGGCCGTCGGCAGGTCTTCGGCGGTCTTCCGCTCCCGCGCGTGGCCGGCGGGCGCGGAAGCCCCAGCGGGCCCAGCGGGCCCGGCAGGCCCGGCAGGCCCGGTGGGCTCCGCCGAGGTGTCCCGCAGTACGTCCACGCCGTAGTCCGAGGCGATGCCCGCGAGGCCCGACGCGTACCCCTGCCCCACCGCCCGGAACTTCCACTCCGCGCCGTGCCGGTACAGCTCGCCGAAGACCATCGCGGTCTCGTCCCCGGCGTCCCCGGCCCCGAGCTCGTAGCGGGCCAGTTCCGCGCCGCCCTCGCGGTCGGTCACCCGGATGTGGGCGCCGTGGACCTGCCGGAAGTCCTGGCCCCGGGCGTCGGCCTCGTAGAGGGACACCGGGAAGACGATCTTCATCACGTCGGCGGGCACCCGGCCGAGGTCGACGTGGATCCGCTGGACGTCACCCGCCGGACCGGCGTCCCCGCCGTCCCCGGCGTGCCGGACCGCACCGTCCGGGCTGGTGAGGTTGTTGAAGAAGACGAAATGCCGGTCGGAGAGCACCTTCCCGGACCCGTCGCACAGCAGCGCGCTGGCGTCCAGGTCGCAGCCCGGCGCCGCCCGCCAGCCCAGTCCGACCGTGACCGCGGTCAGGCCGGGGGCCCGCGCGCTCAGCGAGACGTTGCCGCCCTTGGTCAGGGGCACACCCATCTCCGTTCCCTCCACCACCGCCCCGGGGCCCGCGCGTTCGCCGCGGCGGGCCTGCCCGGGGCTCATCCGGTTTCCCTGTTGGCACGATGTGTGACGGGCGGTTCCGGAACGGCTCCGGCGCGGCGCACGGCGACGCGGACAGGACGTCTCACCTGGGGGTACGCCTCACCTGTGGGTACGTCATATCGCCCCGGGCCGACGCCTTGTCACCACCCGACGCGCATACTTTAGCGCTTGCGCAATAGGGCAACTTACGGGGTGGCCGGTGCCCGCCGTTCTCCCCTCCCAGGGGCGGCCACGAGCCGCCCCGCCACCTCACCCCGCCGTGCCGCCCACGACGACGGTCCACGGCCGCACGGACCACCCGGTGACCAGCCCGTGCCGCACGTACGGGTCCCGTTCCGCGAACTCCTCGACGACCGACGGGTCGTCGACCCGCCACACCAGCAGCGCCCGGTCCACGGGCCCGTCCAGGGCGCCGCCCAGGATCAGCGCGCCCTTGTCGTGCGCCTCCCGCGCGAGCCCGAGGTGCTCCTCCCGAAGGGGTGCCCTGCGCTCGACGTAGTCGTCGACGAGCGAGTACTCCAGCACGTAGTACGCCATGGTCGTCCTCCGCCGTTCGGTGGCCGGTCCCCCGCCGCAGCCTACGTCGCGGGCGGGACCCGCCGGTCGTCCGTACGACCGGATCCGGCTGCTCCGCGCTCCGCCGCCAGCCGGCTCGCGAGCAGCGCCACCGCCAGGGCGATGAAAGTCCAGAACACAGGTGTCCAGAAAACGTCGTCGACGGGCCCCCAGAAGGCCAGTGCCGCACCGGCCGCGGCGAGGGCCGTCTGGATAACCGTCCCGGCCCGCCGGCCCCGGAGGACGAGGGCGTGGCCGAGCCAGGCCAGCCCGCACAGCGGCGCGCCGAGCACGAGTGTGAAGACGGCCAGGAACAGCGACGCGGGCACGCCCACCAGCCAGATGACGGTGATCAGCCAGGCGAAGAAGCAGGACGCGACGGCGGGGCCGGGGACCGCCCGGCCGGCCCGCCGCCGGAGGACGAGATGGCCCCAGGCGGCCAGGGCGGCCACGGACAGCACGCCCAGCAGGACGGCGGCGACGCGGGCCGGGTGGCCCCCGGCGTCCCAGAGCAGCGCCGGGACGGCCACCAGCATCGTGATCGCGAGGACCGGTACCAGTCCCGCCAGCCCGTTCTTCCCCATCGCCCCACCACGCCTTTCCGCGTTCCCGCGTTGCCGGTCCCCGCGTCGCCATTCCCGCGCCGCCGGCCCCCGCGTCGCCGTTCTCACGCAGCCGTTCCCGCGCCGCCGGTGCCGGACGCGGTCCGGGTGCCGCGGGAGTCCGTGAGCTCCGGACTTCGCGGCACCCGGCCGCCGTTCGGCCCCCGGAGCGAACCGCCCTGGGTCATGTCACCGATGCCGGACGCGCCCTGTCGGACTGTCGGCCTCTCGGCCTATCGGACTAGTCGAACACGTCCTCGTGGGCCTTGTTGTCACAGTAGATGCCGGCGCCCGGCCGCTTGGACGGCGGGTCGCCGATCACCGGCAGCGGCTCCTTGATCGCCCAGGGGTTGCCGCCCCGTCCCCGGGTGGTGATGTCGCAGATGCCGAACGCGTTGTCGTACTTCAGGTCCGGGACGTTGGAGAACTTCTTCCAGTCGCCGCTGTGCACCGGACCGCCGGACGGCCGGCCCTCGTTGTCGACGACCTTGCCGTCGAGGTACAGCCACAGGTCGGGCATGAAGCTGCTGTACACCAGGCCGCGCTGGGGCGCGGTGCCGGCGCCGTCCGCCCGCTGGGTGGACCGGACCGAACCGTCGGCGCAGAAGGCCATGCTGACGTTCTGCCAGATCGGCGGGGCGTTGCCGATCTGGGAGCCGGCGACGTTGCTGGGGCCGCGGTACCGGAAGAACATGCTGTAGATGTCACCGGCCATCCGGCCGACTTCCTCGGGCACGTTGCCGTTGCCCTTCACCGCGTCCACCCAGGCCGACGCGTTGGTGTCGACGGACGACTGGGCGATCATGGCGCGGAAGCCGTGGACGCCACCCATGACGCTGCGCGTCTCGACGCACTTGCCGTCCTCGACGATCTTCGGCGCGCGGACGTTCGAGATGTACGCCTGGCCGGGGACGTTCCCCGTGCCGATCGGGTCCACCCGCGTCTTGTCGCCGCTGTAGACGTTGGCGTCGATCTCGTCGAAGCGGAGGTCGGGCGGCGCGATGCCGTAGTCCTTCTGGACGGCCAGCATGAAGTCGCGGACGAACGGCGCGATGTGCGCGTCACCGACGATCTGCTGGGTGCCGACGTCCTCGGACCCCTCGATGACCTTCCCGTCGTCGCCGACGAGGAACGCGACGTCCATGTGCGTCTTCAGCTTGTAGTCGTGCTTGCTGGCGAACGCCTTGTCCGGGTCCACGGAGGGGTTCGGGCGCGGGTTGGCCATCGCCATCCAGATGGGCTGGGACATCGACGGCGCGCCGCTGCCGGGGACCGGGCCCTTGCCGCCGGCGGCGACCTGGTCCCGCCACCGGCGGGCGGCGGCCTCGGTCTCGGGCATGACGCAGCCCTTGTTCGCGGTCGAGCACTTCGGCAGCTGCAGGATGCCGCGCTGGGTCTTGTCGGGGTCGTCCCAGACCTTGCCGCCCTCGGTGAGGCCCATCGCCCAGTCGTACATCGTGGTCATCGTCCGCAGCGGTGTGTTCATCAGCCAGGGGAGGTTGGTGTTGGTCTCCTGGTTGGGGTCGAAGATGGACACCGCGTCGAAGCGGCGCTCCTTGTAGGTGGCCTTGATCGGCGCGATGGCGACGGCGTCGAAGGCGATGTCCTGTTCGCCCTTGCCGTCGTCGGTGACCGAGCTCAGCCGCACCTTGGGGGCGCCGTTGAAGAGGAACGCGCCGATGGTGACCCACCGGTTGCCGTCGCCGGGCTGGCTGACGATCCGGGTCCTGGTGCCCTTGGCCGTCTCGATCTCGTACCGCGCCCTCTTGGTCTGCGCGCCGTGGTCCGGGAGGTGGACGAGGACCTTGGCCGCGCCGTTCACCGTCTGGTCGAACGCCCAGGTGCCGACGACCTTGAGCCGGCCGCGCTCGTCACCGGCCTTGCGGGTGTGCGCGAACCAGAAGTGCCCGGCGTAACCCGCCCCGAGCTGCTGGAAGTCCATCCTTCCGGCCGGGGTGTCGAAGTCGAGGGTGAAGGTTCCGTTGGTCTTCCGCGGCGTCGGGCAGTCGGGGCGTACCACCGGGGTGCCCGGCGGGACGTCGTCGACGACCATGGCGTTGTCCGGCAGCCCCTCGGTGGTGCACCTCGGCGGGTAGGCGGTGCCGTCGGCCTCCTCCTTGTAGGTGTCGTCGAAGCGCAGGATCTCGTTGCCGCACTGCTTCTTGTCGCAGTCCTTCCACGAGACCTTCTGGTTCCACCAGCACTTGAGGTCCACGCGGTTGCAGGCTCCCAGGCCGGGCTGGTTCTTGTCGTCGGGCCCGATCCTGCTGGGATCGCACTCGTTGGCCGTGGTGCAGAACAGGTTCTCCGGCGGCTTGACCTGGGTGCGGTAGGCGGGGATGGTCCACCAGGCGGGACGGAAGCCGTGCACCAGCTTGCCGGGCGACTCCAGGGCCTCCAGCGGGCGCGCCGCCCAGCCGAGGACCTTCTCCTGGTACGGCCAGTCCTGCGGGTGCGCGGCCTGCGAGTAGTCGTCGCCGCCCGCCCCGTTCTCCAGGAAAGGGGTGCGGTTGGCCTTCCACAGCGGGTTGGCGGGGTTGTTGGTGAAGCCGACGCCCCACAGGCCGCCGTTGTCGCCCGCCTTGGCGCGGGGGTAGTAGCCGGAGTTGTAGGCCCAGAGGGCGAAGAACCAGTTTTCCAGCCACTTGGGGTCGCCGTTGTTGACGGTGAGGCCGTCCGCGCGGGTGGCGTTCCACTTCTCGACCAGGATGTTGACGCCGGCGGCGATGTTCGCCGTGTAGTCCAGCGCGACGGCCTCCTGCTGGAGCGTGGACAGCGGCTTCTCGTCCTTCTTCTCCTTGCCGTGCATGCGCATGCCGTCGGTCACCTGGGTGATGCCGTAGCCGCAGTCGGCCTCGGACCAGTTGATCCACCACGGGTCGTTCTGCTGGCCGTCGGGCGAGTACTGGACGCCGTAGTAGTTGCCGATGAGCGGGTTGCCGGTGACGCCCGGCACCACGACCCGGGAGGCCTGCCACATGTTGGACTCCTGCGCGGTGATGCCGAGCATCACCTGCGCGGGTATCCGCCCGCCGCCGTCCAGCCCCCTCAGGGGGAAGAGGCTCTGCGGCTGGTAGGCGCCCATGCCGAGGTTCTTCCAGTTGGCGGGGCGCGAGATGTGCTTGTTCAGGTTGTTGGTGATGGCCTGGTCCACCGCCCACTCGACCTGCCGCGGCTTGGGCTGCATGGCCTGCTTGGCGGGGTCGTTGCGCGGCACCGAGCAGTAGCGCTCGGGTTCGGCGGTGCCGGCGAAGGAGTTGCGCGCCTTGGCGCCCTTCGGCTTCCCGCCGCCGGGGCCTCCCAGGACGGGCGACGGGGCGCTGCCCTGACCGGGCCGGCCGATGACGGTCCGCTCGGGGGCCACCCGGAACCCGGCCTTCTTGCCCGTGCCGTTGACGGTCAGGCCGATGTCGACCGGGCGGGGCGCGGACGCTTCCTCGGGGCTGACGCGGGAGTCCTTGCCGTCGGCCCAGCGGACGTCGGTGACCAGGGCCTCGCCGCGGGTGGTGGCGTGGGCGTCCTTCGGGACGTCGGCGCGCCACACCGGGCGGGGCAGTTCGCCGGCGGCCTGTGTGGCACCGGTGATGAAGACCTTCCCGTCGGCGCTGCGGGTGACGTCCATCTTCGTCAGCGGGCCGCGGGCGAGGACCGGCGGGCGGGTCCGCGCGCCGTCCGCGGCGGCGATCTCCTTCGCCGTGACGCGCTTGACGACGCCCTGCGTCCGGTCGTCCGGTGTGCCGGTGGCGGACCGCGGGCCGGCGGCGGTGCGGTCGAGGTAGACCACGCCGCCCTCGGCGTCCGGCTTGAGCTGGAACGGGACGCGGTCCGTGCGGGCGATCACCCGGCGCGCTCCGGACCCGTCGATCCGTACCAGGCGGGCCGCGTCGGCGGCGACGATGCTCCCGCCGACCGGAACGGCCGATGTCACCTGTCCCTTGACCTCGATGGTCCGGCCGCGCTTGCCGGCCGCCGCGTCGACCTCCACGAGGCGGGTGGCGTTCTTCTTCTCGCCGCCGGCCTGGGTGAGCACCGCCGTCTCGCCGGTGCCGCAGCCGGGGCTGAAGTAGGCCAGCGACGCCTGGCGGTCGAGCTTGGTCACCCGGCCGGTGGTGAGGTCCACGACGGCGGTGAACGCGCCGCGGGCCATCAGCTCGGACTTGTTGGTGAAGGTGCGCGGCGCGTAGGCGACGACCGCCCGCCGCCCCGAGCCCGTCACGCAGGCGTTGCCGATCCACATGTCGGCGTCGAAGCCGGGTTCGGAGAGCGTGGCCGCGGTCTTCCAGGCGTAGCCCGCCTTCTTCTCCGCGACGAGCACGTGGAAGCCGGTGCCGTCGCCGGACGTCGTCCAGGCCCGGTCCCCGGAGGCCCGCCACCCGTCCCCGAGCGTCGCCGCGCGCTCCCCGGCCGGGACGGCCGCCGGATCACTCCCGCGCTCCGCCCCCTGCCCGGCCGCCGGCCCGACGGTCCCTTCCCCCGACGCCCACGCCCCCGGCGGTAACTGCACGACCGCCACCCCGACGGCGAGCGTCGCGGCGGCGGCCATGGCCCGTCTGAAACGTTTCAATCTCACACATCCTCCACTGGTTCACCAGAGCTGTGCCGAGGCTCAAGTGACCTATGTGACACCTGAGTTGGCGTCACTGTACAGGCGGAGGCGGGAACTCACGGGTGGCGACGGACGTTGTCCCGTCGTCCGGCCGTGCCGGCTCCCGGAGCGAGACGTTCACCGTCCGGGGGCCCGGCCGGCGGGACGCCGGGCCCCGCCGGGCGCGCGCCGCGTCAGGGGGCGGAATCATCCTCGTGCCACGACGGGACGTTCGGGGACTCCCGGAGAGCACGCGGAGACGCCGGGAAGACGGCCCGGAGACGCGGCACCCGGAGACGGGCCGCGACGGCTCAGGGACGCGGCGCCAGGCGGCGGTCCGCGGCGGCTCAGGGGCGCGGCGCCCGCAGCCCCAGCACCTTGGCGGCGGTCGCGAGGACAGTGGTCACGGCGCGGAGGACCGGGCTGTGCAGACGCATCGCGTCGGTGTGTTCGGTGAACAGGATCGACATATAGGTGAGCGTCTTCAGACCGCTCATCTTCGTGATCTTCCCTTGCCGCACCAGGAGCCCCATGCGGTCGAGGTACTCCTGGAAACTGCCGGACGGCTGGTGCACATTGCGGATGACGACGGGCTCGTCGAAGTTGTTGCGGTACGTGTGGACATGGCCGGGCCGGACGATCAGCTCCTCGCCGGGTCCCCGGGTGTGCCAGGTGCCGTCCAGGAAGATCTCGACCCGGCCGGACTGTACGTAGAACTCGTCGGTCTGCGCCGGGTGGGTGTGCGGCGGGGTGGCGGTGCCGTGCCGCGGCACCGTCATCTCGATCTCGAACCCCTCGGTCGCGGGGGAATCGGTGCGTTTGGTGTAGCGGATGTGGGTGCCGTCGGGAAGGGTGAAGGCGTCCAGTGGCATCTGCGCTCCTGCCTTTCGCGGTCTGGTGGTTCGCTGTCGGTCAGTCACCGGGCACGGCCGGGTCGCGCGGGGTGTCGCCGTCGGCCCGGGCGGGAGCGGAGAGGGTGGCGCCGGGGCGGCCCGCGGGGTGCGGGAGGGGCGTGCCGTCCGATTCGTCGAGTCCGATGCGCCGGTGGAGGAGGCGCAGCGGCCGCGGGGCCCACCAGTTGGCCTTGCCCATCAGCTCCATCAGCGCGGGCACCAGCGTCGAGCGGACCAGGGTGGCGTCGAGCAGGACGGCGAAGGCGACGCCCAGTCCGATCTCCTTGAGGAAGACGATCTCGGAGATGGAGAACGCGACCATGGCCACGCAGAACATCAGGGCGGCGGCGGTGATGATGCGGCCGGTGCGTTCGACGCTGACGGCCACGGCGTCGCGGGTGCCGAGTCCGGAGTCGTGCGCCTCCTTGATCCTCGACAGCAGGAACACCGTGTAGTCGGTGGACAGTCCGAGGACCATCGCCATGATGAGGATCGGCTGGGTGGTGTCGAGGGCGCCGACGCTGTCGTAGTCCAGGACGCCCTCCAGCCGGCCGTCCTGGAAGACGAAGACCAGGGCGCCGAAGGCGGCGGCCACCGTCAGGCCGTTCATCACCAGGGAGACCAGCGGCAGCGTCGCGGAGCCGGTGGCGAGGAACAGGAAGAGCACCGTGGCGAGCACCACCACGAGCACCGCCCACGGCAGCCGGTCGGCGAGGCTGCTGCCCTGGTCGACGAAGCGGGCCGACTCGCCGCCCACGAGGAAGGGCGTCGGCGCGTCGAGGCCGCGGATGTCCCGCACCAGCCGTTTGCCGTCGTCCGACAGGGGGGCGGAGGCGGGCCGCACGGTGATGAGGGAGGTGTGGTCCGCCAGCGGCACGGGAGGGCTGACGAACGCCGTGTTCGGCAGCTCCTTGATCCGCGCCACGAGGGGGGCGGCCGCCCGGGCGTCGTCCTCCACGACGACGTAGACGGCGCGGGAGAGGGCCGGGCCGAAGTCCTCGCGCAGTGCGTCGGCGACGGCGCGGCTGCTGCGGGTGTCGGGCAGGACCCGCTCGTCGGCGATGACGAACTTCGTGCCGAGCGAGGGGAGTCCGAGCACGATCAGGGCGGCGAGGCCCGCGAGGGCGATCCGGGCGGGGCGGCGCATGACGAACGAGGCGAGACGGTACCACCCGCCGGAGCGGCCGGCGTGGGACTCGGAGTCGGCGCGCCTGCGCAGCCGGGCGGGGGCGAGCGCGTCGACGCGGTGGCCGAGCACGGCGAGCACGGCGGGCAGGACGACGAGGGTGGCGAAGACCGCGAGCAGGGGGACGGCGATGCCGGCGATGCCCATGGAGAGCAGGAAGTTCTCCTCGAAGACGGTCAGCGAGGCGAGGGCCCCGGCGACGGTCAGGGCGCTGAACACGATGGTGCGGCCGGCGGTCCGCAGGGTGACGCGCAGGGCGTCCTGGTGGGTGTCCGCGCGGGCGCGTTCCTCGCGGTAGCGGCTGATGAACAGCAGGCTGTAGTCGATGGCGAGGCCGAGGCCGAGGCCGGTGACCAGGTTGAGGGCGAAGATCGAGACGGTGGTCAGCTCGGTGAACACCCGCAGCGTGAAGTAGGTCATCACCACGGTGACGCCGGCGACCAGCAGCGGCATCAGCGCGGCGACCAGCCCGCGGAAGAACCACAGCGCCAGCAGGAACAGGACGGGGAACGCCAGCGTCTCGGCGGTGAGGAGGTCGTCGGCGGAGGTCTTGTTGATCTGGGCCTGTGCGGTGTCGATGCCGCCGACCGCCGCCCAGGGGGTGTCGGCGAACGCGTCGAGGACGTCCTGCGCGACGTTCTGCCGTTCCTTGATCGGCACTTGGCCGAAGTTGGCGACGACCACGGTGGCCTTGCCGTCCTTGGAGACCAGGGTCCGGCCCTGGGGGTCGAGCAGGCTGGAGACCCGGGCGATCTGGCGGTGTCCGCGCAGCTCGCCGACCACACGGGAGACGCGGTCCCGGGCCTCGGCGCCGTCGGTCCCGCCCGGGGCGTCCACGATCACGGTGATGCCGGGGTTGGGGTTGAAGTGGGCGGTTCTCTGGACCAGTTCGTCGGCGCGGACGCTCTCCGACGAGGGGTTGGTCGCGTCGTAGGGCGTCACGTGGTCGGAGACGGAGAGGCCGAACGCGGCACACCCCGCGATGAACAGGGCGCCCACCCACAGCACCCATCGAGCGTGTCTGATCACGAAGTGATTCCGCACCCCGCCCCTCTCCCCGTTCGCATGCCCTTTTCCCGTCACCTGTCGGTCCGCCTTCCCATCATGTGCAGAGCCTGGCCGGTCGGAACCAGATCGAATCGAGCCGAAGTGCGGCCGCCCGCCCGGTAATTCCCGCGGCTCGCCGGTTTCCCTTCCCCTGGGCCGTATCCGTGTGCCACTCTTCCCGGGAAAGCGGAAACGAGGGAGGTACGGAATGCCGGACCCGTCGCGGAGCGCAGATCAGCGGGGTGCGGATCAGCGGAGTGCAGATCCGAAGGAACTGGCGCGCCGGTCTTTTGCCGTCATCAATGCGCACGATCTCTCGAAGGCCGACTTCTGGCGTGACGACACGGTCTACCACGTCGTCGGCAGCGGGGTGTACCGGGGGGAGACAGCGATCCGCCGGTACTTCGCCGAACTGCTCTCCGCACTGCCCGACTTCCATCTCGAGGTGGAGCGGGAGATAGCGCAGGACGGTTGCGCGGTGGTGGTGTGGAATGGCTTCGGTACGTTCCGCGGCACCCCTCTCCAGGGAATATCGGCCACCGGCAGGAGGATTACCCTGCACGGTGTGGACGTCATGGAGACGGATGGCGGCTTTATTCGCTCCAATACGATTCATATGGATGGTCTGTCCTTGGCCAGGAATATCGGTCTGCTGCCGCCCGACGGGTCGGCAGCAGACCGCGCGCTAAAATCGGGATTCAATCTGCGGACCAAGGCCCGCCGCCTGTTGTCGTCCCGTCGGTAGCCGGCGGGACAGCGCCTCGGCGAACGCGCGGGGGTGACGGCTCGGGAAGAAGTGGCCCCCGGGGACCCAGTCGAGCGTGCAGGCCGCCGCGGTGAGCGCGTGCCAGGCGGCGAGCCCGCCGGGCCGGGTCTCCGGGTCGTCCCGGCTCCCTATCACCGCGATCGGATACCGGAGCGGCGGGGCCGGCCGCGGCCGCCAGTGTTCGACGGCCGCGAAATCGGCCCTGAGCATCGGTTCGAAGACCGCGAACACGGCCGGATCGTCGAGGACTTCGGCCGGTGTCCCGCCCATCCGGCGCAGGTGCTCGGCGAACAGCGGCGCCGGCAGGTGCGCCACCGGCCGCCGGCGGGCGGGGTGCCCGGGCGCGTCCCGGGCGCAGGCCACCAGGGCGCACGGCTGCCGTATCGGGAGCCGTGCCAGCCGGACGGCCACCGCGTAGGCCAGGGCCGCGCCCATGCTGTGCCCGAGCAGGGCGTACGGGTGCGCGCTCCCGGGCCACGACGCCAAACGGCCGGCGATCTCGTCGGCCGTTCCGTCGAGCGAGCGCCGCGGTTCCTCGCCGAGGCGGCTGCCACGGCCCGGCAGGTGTACGGCCCACACGGCGATGTCCGGCAGCGGCCCGGACAGGTGCCGGAACGCCTCGGGGCCCGCCCCGGCGGGCGGGAAGCAGAGCAGGCCGAGGGTTTCGGGGCCGGGTGGCGGGCCGGACAGCCGGCGGAACCAGAGCCCGTCGTCGGCCGCGGTCACGACACCGCCTCCGCTTCCCCGGGCCCCGGTTCCGGTGCGGCGCGCCGTTCGCCGGCCAGTGCCGCGAGGATCCGCCGCGCGGCCCGCTGCCCGGAGGCCACGGCGCCCTCCATCCCGCCGAAGGACTGCCAGGTCGTCTCCGCCCCCGCCCAGTGCACCAGCCCGTCGGGGGTGCTCATGTCGGCGAGCGGGCCGGTGATCAGACCCTGGTCGGCGAGGCCGAAGTAGCAGCCCCGGGCATAGGGGTCGGCCGTCCAGTCCTTCTCCACATAGCGTTTGACCTGCCGGGCCGCCGGACCGTACACCCGGGCGAGGGAGGTGAGCACCGCCTCCTCGCGCTCCCCGGCCGGCAGCGCGGCGAACGCGTGGGCCCGGTCGCCCGGGACGAAGCCCGCGAGGACGCCGTGCGAGCCGTCCAGCGGCGACAGGTCGAAGGTCGAGGTGACCGGCGGACGGTCGCTGACCATCTGCCCGTTCAGCCCCCGCTCGCGCCAGAACGGACGGTCGTACACGGCGAAGACCTTGACGATCGCGCCCATCGGCAGGCCCCGCAGCGCGCGGACCCGGGCGGCGGGCAGCCCGGGCGTGAAGTCGATCTCGGCGGCCAGGGCGGGCGGCACCGCCACCACGGCCCGGCGGGCCCGGACCGTCGTCGTGTCGGTCTCCGCCTCCACCCAGGAGGCCGTCTGCCGGACGCGGCGCACGGCGTTCCCGAGCAGCACCCGGCCGCGCAGCCGGTCGGCGAGGGCGTCGGCGACCCGGTGGGCGCCGCCGAGGAAACGGTCGGCCATCAGCCCGCCCCTGACCCGCGTCAGGGCCTCGAACCCGCCCAGCGAGTCGATGTAGGAGAGAGCCTGCAGCAGGGTGATCCGGTGCGGCTCGGCCCCCCAGACGGTACGGACCGCGAGGTCCACCAGGGCGCGCCCGCGGCCCGTGCCGATCCGGTCGTCCAGCCACCGGCCCAGGCTCTGCCGGTCCCAGGCCTGGGCATGGGCGGCGAGCCACGGCGCCTCCCGGGGCAGGGTGCGGGCCAGCGCGTCGAGTCCGGCGGTCGCCCGCCCGGCGGCCACCAGGTCGGGCAGGGGGACGGGCGGCAGCCCGGCCCGGAACCGGCGCACCCGCCCGCCGTAGTCCAGGAGCCGGGCGCCCCGGTCGTAGGTGGGGTGCGAGCCGATGCCCAGCTCGGCGGCGAGCGCGGCCAGCCGGTGCTTCGAGGGGCCGAACCAGGTGCCGCCCAGGTCGAGCGAGACCCGCTCGTCCAGCGGCTCGCCCAGCACCCGGCCGCCGACCCGGTCCCGCGCTTCGAGGACCAGCGGCTCGCGGCCGGCCGCGCGCAGGGCGTGGGCGGCCGTCAGGCCGGCGAGCCCGGCACCGACGACCACCACGTCCGCCTCCGCGGACGCCCGGCCGCCGCCCTTCCCGCGGGCGCTCACCGGCCCACGCTCGCCAGCTCGGGCAGCTCCCCGGCGAAGAACAGCTGCCGGCACCGGGCGCGCCGGGTCTTGCCCGAGGAGGTGCGGGGGATGGCCTGCCGGGGCACGATGACCACCCGGTCCGGGGCGTGCCCCAGGCGTTCCCGCAGCCTGGTCATCACCTGTCCGGCCAGCCCGGCGGCGTCGGCGCCGCCGCGGCCGATCTCGGCGACCACCACCACCCGTTCGGTGTCGGGCAGGCCGAAGGCGGCGCAGACCTGGCCCACCCCGTCCACCTCGGTGGAGAGGTGTTCGTACTCCTCCGGGTAGAGGTTGCGGCCGCCGGCGATGATCACGTCCTTGATGCGTCCGCAGACGACCAGTCCGTCCTCCGTGAGGTATCCGAGATCGCCCGTGTGGAGCCAGCCGTCCCGGATCACTTCGGCGGTGGCGTCGGGGGCGTTCCAGTACCCGCGCATCACCGAGGGCCCGCGCAGGCACACCTCGCCCACCCGGCGCGGGCCGAGTCCGCTCCCGTCGTCGCCGGTGATCCGGACGCGGACGCCGGGGATGGGCGGTCCGCACACCACGAGCTCCCGGGCGTCCGGGGAGCCGGCCGGGACGGGTTCGGCCACCCGGTCCGCGGCGAGCCGGGCGGCGGACACCCGTTCGCGGACCATGGGCCGGTCGTACGGGCTGATGGCGACGGCCAGGGTCGCCTCGGCGAGGCCGTACATCGGGGTGATCGCCTGGGGGCGCAGACCGTGGGCGGCGCCCGCCTCGGCGAAGGCGTCCAGGTTGGCCGGCCGGATCGGTTCGGCGCCGTCACCGCACACGCGCAGCGCCGACAGGTCCAGGTGCCGCGGGCGTTCCGCCATGCCGCGGGCGGCCAGCCCGTAGGCGAAGTCGGGGGCGACGGTGTGGGTGGCGCCGTAGCGGGAGAGCGCGTCGACCCAGGAGTCCGGCCTGGCCAGGAACTCCTCGGGCGGCTGGAGCACGAGCCGGGCCCCGCCGGCCAGCGCGGCCAGCGTGGAGATCAGTCCCATGTCGTGGTAGAGCGGCAGCCAGTGGACGACCACGCCGGGCGGCCCGTCGTCCATGCCCAGCGTTCGCCAGGCCGCGGCCGCGTTGGTCATGATCTGACGGTGCGTCAGTGTGACGGCCTTGGGGGTGCCCGTGGTGCCGGAGGTGAACTGGAGGTAGGCCACGTCGTCCGGCGCGCGGCCGGCCGGCGCGGGGGCCGGGCCCTGGTGTGAGACCAGGTCGGAACAGGAGACGAGGGGCCGGTCCGGCCGGTCCGCGCGCCCCAGGCGCCGTGCCACGAAGCCGTGGAAGGCGTCGGAGACCACCAGGCACCGGGCGCCGACGTGGTCCAGGCGCCGCTCGGTCTCCGCCATCAGGTCGCCCAGGTCGGCCAGCCGGTGGGGCAACGGCACGATCACCGGCACGGCGCCGGCCCGCCACACCCCGAAGAGGGTGCAGAGGAACGCCGACGACGTCGACGACATGACGGCCACCCGGTCGCCGCGCCCCACGCCCCGGAGGGCGAGCGCGGCGGCGACCCGCCGGGCGGTCGCGGCGAGCACCGCCCCCGGCAGCGGAGTCTCCTTCAGGTCCTTGTCGACGAGCAGGAGTCCGGGGCCGCCGCGGGCCGCGCGCTCCAGGACCTCGGGGACGGTGGCCGCCCCGAAGACGTCCTCGGGGCGCGGATGGCCGGTGGCCGGCCCGTCCTCGGCCGCCGCCTCTTCCCGTGCGGCCGTTCCGGCCGGCACGACGTCACTCGTGTGCATCGCTGTCCCCCTGAGTATCCGCCGGCCGAGCGGCCGGCTCCCCCGTGGACCGGGGCGGTGTGGCCCCGCTCCGCTGTGCGCGGCGCGCCTTCGGGCGGGCCGCGGTCTGCCGGTCCAGGTAGTCCGCGACCTCCCGGGCCAGCCGGGGCGCGTCGCGGCGCACCCGGCGCAGGTTGCCGCTGAACGGGTGGGTGTAGCCCATGAAGAAGAAGCCCGGCGCCCCCGGCAGCGGTCGGGCTCCGTCGGCGACCGGGTCGCCGTCCCCGTCGAGTACGCCGAGGTGTCCCACGAGGGCGTCGAGTCCGCGCCGGTACCCGGTGGCGGCGATGACCACCTCGGGCCGGATGCGGCCGCGGTCGCCGAGGACGACCTGGTCGCCCTCGAAGGAGACCACCTCCGCGACGGGCTCGATCAGCCCGGCCCGGAGGGCGCCGAGGAACCCGGTGTCGATGACCGGGGTGACGCCGCTGACGCGGTACTGGCTGTACAGCCCGGACCGGGGGGCCGGCAGGCCGTACTTGGCCAGGTTGCCGACCGTCATCCGGTTGACCGGGCCGAGGAGGAGGTCGCCGAGGCGCGGCGGCAGCGTCTCCACCATGGCCGGGCCCAGCAGGGTCGGCACGCCGAGCAGGGAGCGCCGGACGACGTGCGGTGGGGTGCGCACCGAGAGGCGGGTGCGGCGGACGCCGCCGCGGGAGACGATCGAGGCGATCTCCGCGCCGGAGTTGCCGGTCCCCACCACGAGGACGTCCCGTCCGGTGAACGGCGCGGCGTTGCGGAAGGCGGAGGCGTGCAGCACCCGTCCGGTGAAGCCGTCCAGGCCCGGCCAGTCGGGGAGGAAGGGCACCCGGTTGTATCCGGTGGCGACCACCACCACCGGGACCTGCCACTCCCCGTCCGAGGTGGCCACGCTCCAGCCCTGCGCGGCCCGGTCCACCCGCTTGACCTCGACGCCGTGCCGGACCTCGATGCCGTGGTGGGTGACGTAGCGGCCCAGGTAGTCCAGCAGTCGGTCGCGGGTCACCCAGGTGCCGTCGGCGCGGGAGAACGGCATGCCTGGCAGGAACGACATCCAGTTCGGGGACTGCAGGCGCAGCCCGTCGTAGTGGTCGTGCCAGGGCGCGGCGAGCCGGTCGGTCCGTTCCAGGACCACGGTGCCGACGCCGCAGCGTTCCAGCATGGCCGCGGCGGACAGGCCGCTCGGCCCGGCGCCGATGACCACGGCCTCCAGGGCCCGGCGGCCGGGGGCGGTCGCGGGGCGGCCGCGGCGGCGCCGCACGGTGTTCAGCGGCGGGAACCGCTTCCCGGCCGGTTTGCTCGCCCGGATCAGCATGACGCCTCCGTCTCCGCGGCCAGGCGGTCGAGTTGGGTGCCGAACGACCGGGCGAGGGACTCGATCGTGGCCCGGGTGTGCAGGTGGGTGCTGTAGTTCCAGACGAGCCGGATCTCGCCGCCTTCCGACAGCGCCATCAGGTCGATGATCCGGGGGCGCCGGCCCGCTCCGCTGCGGTGGTAGCCGAAGGACTCCTCCACCGGCCGGGCGTCGCCGGTGAAGTACTCGCTGACGTCCCCCCAGAAGTTGAAGCCGACGTCCGGTGGGGCCAGTCGGGCGAGCCGGGCGCGGATCCCGGGGTCGGGATGCAGGTACCGGAGGATTCCGTAGCCGGCGCCGCGATGCGGCACCTCCCGCAACTGGTCGCGTACGGAGAGGAGTTCGGCGAGCGGTCCGGCGCCGTCGGTGCGGCGCAGCAGCATCGGCGAGAGCGTCGAGAGCCGGGTGACCGTCCGGGCGATGTCGAGGTCGCCGAAGACGGGTTCGCGGCCGTGGCCCTCCAGTTCCACCATCAGCTCGCCGCCGCCCGTCCACGCGGTGACGGTCCGCAGCAGGGCGGTGAGCAGCACCTCGCGGACCTCCACCCCGTGCCGGCGGGGAAGGGTGGTGAGCACGGTCTCGGCGGTGTCGCCGGTGACGGTGGCGAACAGCCGCTCGGCCGAGGACTGCACGTTCTCGCCGTGCGAGTCGACGGGGACGGGCTGCCGAGGGTGGTCCACGAACCGCGTCCACAGGGGCAGTTCGGCCGCGAGCTCCGCGCTCGCCGCGTGCTCGGCCAGCCGCTCCACGCACCAGGTGACGGGCGCGGTCTTCGGCGGCAGCACCACCTCCCGGCCGGATTCCAGCTGGAAGTAGGCGGTGCGCAGGTCCTCGTAGAAGACGCGGGACGAGTAGTAGTCCATCACCAGCCAGTGCGCGCTGACCAGCAGCCGCGGCGGGCGGGCCGGGCCGAGGTCGAAGCAGGTGAGCAGTACCGTGGGCCCGTCGGCCAGGTCGAGACTGCCGTTGCGCTCGGCGACGTGCCGGCGGAGGACGTCCTCCAGCCCGGCGTCGGGCACGTCGCTCAGGTCGACGGAGGCGACGAGGGAGGCGGCGAGCGCCTCCTCGCCGGCCAGCCGGCCCTGCCACACCCCGTCGACGCGGCGGAACCGGGTCCGCAGGGCGTCGTGGCGGCGCAGCACCTGCCGCAGCGCCTCGGCGAGCAGGGTGGGGTCGACGGGGGTGTCCAGGACGAAGACGGGCCACATGCCGTTCCAGTGGTCCATGTTCTCGTAGGACTGCTCGAAGAACCACTGCTGACTGGGCGTCAGGCCGACGGGCCCTTCGACGAGGCCCTGCGGCGCCTCGTTCGCCGGCGCGGTGCGGGCGAGGGCCGCCTGTTCGGCGACGGTGCGGTGGGCGAAGAACTCCTGCGGGGTGAGGTGCAGGCCCTCCTGGGCGGCCCGGGCCAGCACCCGTACGCCCAGCAGGGAGTCCCCGCCCGCCTCGAAGAAGTCGTCGTGCCGGCCGATGACGGTTCCCGGGGGCAGGACGGAGGCCCAGGCGCCGGCCAGGGCGCGTTCCCGCTCGTTCGCGGGCGGCTCGGCGGCGGTCTCGGCGGGCTGCGCGGGTTCGGGCAGCGCGGCGCGGTCGACCTTGCCGTTGGGGCTGAGGGGCAGCGTCTCCAGGGTCACGAACCGGCCGGGGACCATGTACGAGGGCAGGTGCCGGGCGGCGAACGCCCGGAGCTCGTCGGCGGCCGGGGGCCGGTCGGGGAGCTGGGGGACGACGTAGGCGACCAGCCGCCGGGCGCCCCGCTCCGGGCCGACGGCCGCGGCGACGGCCGCCCGGACCGCTTCGTGCCGGGCCAGTACGGCCTCGATCTCGCCGAGTTCGATCCGGTGCCCGCCGATCTTCACCTGGAGGTCCTCGCGCCCGAGGAATTCGAGGGTGCCGTCGGGCAGGTACCGGCCGAGGTCGCCCGTGCGGTACAGGCGCTCGCCGGTTTCGGGGTGGACGGGGAAGCGCTCGGCCGTGCGCTTCTCGTCCCGCCAGTAGCCGGCGGCCAGCCCGGCGCCGCCGATGTAGAGCTCGCCCGTCACGTGGTCGGGCCGGGGGCGGAGTTGTTCGTCGAGGACGTGGAAGGTCTGGTTGCGCAGCGGGGTGCCGTAGGGGATGCTCCGCCAGGTGGGCGACACCCGGTCGACGGGGTGGGCGATCGACCAGACGGACGCCTCGGTGGCCCCGCCGAGGCTGATGATCTGGGGCTCGCCGGGGGACACCGCGCGGATGCGGTCCGGCAGGGACAGGGGTATCCAGTCGCCGCTGAGCAGGACGAGGCGCAGGGAGTCCGGGAGTTTGCGGCCGCGGCGCTCGGTGTGTTCCGTGAGCAGCTCCATCAGGGCCGGCACCGTGTTCCAGACCGTCACCCCGTGGGCGGCGAGGAGACCGGCCCAGCGGGCGGGGTCGCGGGCGTCCTCGGGCGCGGGCAGGACGAGCGCGCCGCCGGCGCCGAGCACGCCGAAGATGTCGTAGACGGAGAGGTCGAAGCCGAGCGACGACAGGCCGAGCACCCGGTCCCGTTCGCCCACGCGGAAGCGCCGGTTGATGTCGTCGACCGTGTTGACCGCTCCCGCGTGCGGGATGACGACGCCCTTGGGCTCGCCGGTGGAGCCGGAGGTGAAGATGACGTAGGCCGGGGCGTCCGGGTCCACCGGCACCTCGGCGCGCCGGGCCGGCGGGGTGGGCGGGCGTTCGTCGACGACGACTTGGCGCAGGCCGGCGGGGATCTCGGTGCCGGGCCGGGTGACGGCGACGGTGGCCTCGGCTGCCGCCAGCAGCCGTGCGACGCGCCGCGGCGGGAGTCCGGCGTCCACCGGCAGGTAGGCGGCGCCGGCGCGGAGGATGCCCAGGACGGCGACGACCTGTTCCCAGCCCTTGTGCATCACGACGGCGACCGGCCGGCCGGGGGCCACGCCGAGACCGGTGAGGTGGTCGGCCAGGGCGGCCGCGCGCTCGTCGAGTTCCCGGCGGGACAGGGTCCGCCCGGGAGCGATCACCGCGGGTGTCCCGCCGTGCTCGCGCAGCCTTCGGTCGACGGCGGCGTGCAGGGCTTCGACCGGGCGTGGGCCCTCGGTGGCGTTGACGCGCCGGCGGACGGCGAGTTGCCGGTCCGGAAGCGGCACGGCGGCCGGGCCGTGCGCCCGCTCGGGGTCGTCGGCCAGGGTCTCCAGCAGGTGGCGGTAGGCGGCGAACATGTCGTCGAGGACCCCGGGCGGGAAGGCGTCCTCGACCGCGTCCCAGCTGACGCTCAGCTCGTCGCCGAGGGAGACCACCTGGTTGTCCAGATACACCTGGGGCGTCCGGGACACGGCGTGGCGCTCGGTGAAGACGATCCCCTCCAGGTCCTCGACACCGTTGCCGCGGCCCTGGATCAGGCTGGTGAAGACCACCGGCATGACGGCGCGCCGGCCGCCGCGGGCCATCTCCCGCTGCACCCTGACGCCGCTGAACTCGCTGTGCTCCAGGTCCTGGCGCAACTGCCGCTGGAGTCCGGCCGCGGCGTCGGCCAGCGCCGGCGTGGCCCCGAGGTCGCAGGCGAGCAGGATGGTGCTGGTGAAGTCGCCCACGGTGGCGGGCAGGTCGGGGTGCCAGTAGGGGCGGTCCGCGAGCGTGACGTTCACGGTGAACCGCGGCGTCTTCGACCAGGTGCGCAGCACGGCGGCGTAGGCCGTGCACAGCAGCGCCGAGGAGGTGACGCCGAGGTCCGCGGCCCGTGCGGAGAACCGGCGCCAGCGCTCGGCGTCCAGCCGGAACCGGCGGCGGACGAACCGGGGCGCGTCCGTGCCGGGCCACTCGACGAGGGGCAGGTCGGGGGCGGCCGGGAGTTCGGCGAGCCGGCCCAGCCAGTAGTCCCGGGCCTTCGCGTGGCGCGGCGTCGTCCGACGGGCCTCGCGAGCGGCGACGTAGTCCCGGAAGGTGACGCCGAGGGGCGGGAGTTCCGCCTCCGGTTCGAGCATCAGCCTGATCCACTCGCCGAGCAGCAGCCGGATGCTCCCGGCGTCGGCGAACAGCAGGTCGACGCCGAAGTACAGCCGGACCAGGTCGGGGGCGAGGGTGTGGGTGCGCACCTCGTACAGCGGCCAGGTCTCCTGGTCGAACCGCCGGCCGGCGAGCCGTTCGCGGGTCTCGGCCAGGATCCGGTCGCGCTCCTCGGCCGGGAGCCCGGAGAGGTCGGCGTGGGGAACGCGGTAGGGCTCGCGGACAGGGAGTACCCGTTGGCGGCCGTCCGCGTCCATGACGGCCCGGAGCATGTCGTGCCGTTCGACGAGCCGCCGGAACGCGGCCTCGATCCGGTCGGCCGGGACGGCCGTGATGTCGAGTTCGAGGAAGAAGTACGCGGACCGGCCGCCCGCCTCGAAGCCGCGGCCGCCGAGCCAGTACGCCTGCTGGACGTCGGTGAGCGCGAAGGGCTCGAACCGTTCCTCCGGAGCGGGTCTGATCGGTTCCTCGCCGGCCGCCGGCCCCCGCGCCGCGGCCTGTCCGGCCACGGCCCGGGCGATCTCCCGGAGGGTGCGCGGCCCGAAGAAGAAGTCCAGGGGGATATCGGCGTCCCAGCGCGCTTCGAGAGCCGAGCGAAAGGCCGTGGCGGCCAGCGATTCGAGGTGGAGGGGCTCGTCGGGTCCGATGGTTTCCGGCCGTCCGGTGCAGCCCGGGTAGAGGTGCGCGAGTGCGCGCAATATATCCGACTCTCGGTTTCCGTGAATGTCCGTGCTGACGATTTCTTCGTGCATGGATCCCCGTTGTCCCGTCGTCGATTCCCTGCCACTGGCAGAGGCTGTCATGACTGCGGGTGGCACATACTTTCAACCATTGCCGACATGTGTCAAGAATATTTCTTGCACCCACTTCCACCTGCGGCTTCCTGGCTAATACATGATCGGAAAGCGCTTTGGAATACCGGGATCCGAATGCGGAGAAAATGGGATTGATTCCCGAAGGAAAAGTGAGCTGGCGATTGATCAAGGCGCTCACCTGGCCCCTTTCCAGGACCGGACAAAAAGATCAGGGCCGCTTCGTTCAATGACACCGGACCGCCCCGGCTGCGGCGGAGCGAACACCCCCGATGTGGAGCACAAGGGACATAACGATCGGCGATTCGGAGGCATACGATCCGGCCATGGATAATTCGCTAAAAAGACGCCGCCAACGCTGAAGTATTTTCGGCGGGGTGCTAGGTTGCGAAGCCATGGGAATGAAGAAAGCCTGTGGTATCGCGTACCGTCGTACCGGTAGCGGAGAACCGCTCCTGCTCATTCATGGGACCGGCGGATCCCACGCCGTCTGGAATCCGGTCCTCGACCTGCTCGCCCACGAACGCGACGTCGTCGCGGTCGACCTGCCGGGCTGCGGAGCGAGCCCACGGCACGCCCTCCGCGGCGCGCTGACCAACGCCTCGGTGGCCGGCCTGCTCAGGGAATTCGCCGAGGAGATCGGCCTGGAACGCCCCCATGTGGCGGGCGCCTCGCTCGGCGGCCAGGTCGCGCTCCTGCTCGGCGCCCAGGGGTTCGCCCGCTCGGTCGTGGCCTTCTCCCCCACCGGCTTCTACACCGCGGGCGAGGCACGCCGGCTGCGGCTGGTCGTCTCTTCCCTGCGCCTCTCCGCCCGGCTCGCCCTGCCCCTGGCACCCCTGCTCGCCCGCAGCGCCGCGGGCCGCCAGGTCCTGCTCGGCACCAGCTACGGGAAGCCCGCCGCCGTCCCCCCGGAGGCGGCCCTCGACACCGTCCGCTCCCTCGCCCTGAGCACCAGCGTCGGCGACATGCTCCGCCGGGCCAACCGGGAACTGCCGGGCGGCGGACTGGCCTCCACCCCGGAGGCCGCCGCCCACCCGAACGTGGGGATCGTCGAGGGGCTCGCGGACGTACCCCTCACCATCGCCTGGGCGGAGAAGGACATCTTCCTCCCGGCGCGGATGGCGGCACGCGCCCGCCGCGCGTTCCCCCACGCGCGGCACGAAATCATCGCCGGAGCGGGCCACTTGACGACGTGGGACGCTCCCGCCCGGGTCGCCGACCTGCTCCTGGAATCCTCCTTGGCGGCCACCGGCGCGACCGCGCCCTGAGCGGGCCGCGCGTCCCGGGAAAGGGGCACCCCCGACGGTCCGGTCCGGACCGTCGGGGGTGCCCCGGGGACGTGCGAGACAGGCGGCGCGGCCCGGTCAGCGGGCGGGCGTGACGCCGTCCTCGGCGGGATCCGGGTACAGCGTCGCCCGGCGGAAGGCGTCCAGCCCCGCCGGGGGTTCCGGGGTCGCGGGGGCGGTCGGGAGGCCGGTGGCCAGGGCGTAGAGGGCCGTTTCCCGGATGCCGTCGATGCCCAGGGCCGCTTCGACGTCCGTGTCCCGGAAGGCGGCCGTCTGGAAGGGGCCCAGGCCGAGGGCGGTGGCCGTGAGGGCGAAGGTCTGGCCGAGGTGGCCGGCGTTCAGGAGCATGACGCGGTAGGCGCGCGGGGCGCGGTACTTGCTGCTCATGCGGTCGACGACGGCGGTCACGAACACGGTGACCGGGGCCTCCGCGATGGCGGACTGGTCCCAGCACAGGTGGGCCGCCTGTTCCCGGGTGAAGCCGGGGTCCAGCAGTTCCAGGGAGTGTTCCACGCAGTTGTAGTGGTAGAGGCCGGGGGTGATGCCCTCGACGGCGAAGACGCCGACGTACGCCTCCAGTTCGTGACGGGAGCCGCCGGCCGCGCTGGTCCGCTTCATGAGGGCGCCGAAGTCCTGGCCGTCGAGGAACTCGCTGGGACCGAACACCATGGCCAGGAGGGCGGCCAGCGAGGGCAGCGGCAGGGCGGCCGGCGCGAAGGCGCGGTGGGTGCGGCGCGCGTACAGCGTCCGGACGTATCCGGCGTCCACGTCGAGGGGGGCGCGGGGCAGCAGGACGCGGTCGGCGTCGGGGTAGTTCTTGAAGAGGGCGGAGCGGCGGCCGGCGCGGAAGTCCTCGTTGACGGACGGGGATTCGCTGTAGTCGGCGTCCTTGCTGGCGTAGTGCAGGACGGCGGCCTCCGGCGACCAGCTCTCCCAGTGCTCGGCCAGCCGCTCGTCCGGCCCGTCCTCGCCGGCGGAGACGAGGAACCCGTAGGTGTGGAGCTGCCGGACGGCCGCGCGGCAGGACTCCGGGTCGTGGTCCGGGAACGCGGCCACGGCGTCGTCCTCGGTGGACCAGTCCGTGAAGGCCGCGAGGATGTCGGCGGCCACGGGCGCGACGGACATGTGCGCGCCGGTCAGGTAGTTCTGGACGACGAAGGAGCCGTCACGCCAGTAGCAGACGAGGGCGTGGGCGCGCCGGAGCTTCACTGCGTTCTCCTCGGGAGCTGTCTCTTATACAC
>NZ_JBPQTX010000009.1:0-51155 GCF_051386555.1 Streptomyces sp. URMC 126 | reverse complement strand
AGCGCGGTCTCCCCGTCCCGCCCGAACTGCGCGAACGGTTCGCCGAGGCCGCGCCCCGGACCGCGCCGGAACCCGTCGGCGGCGGTTCCGACCTCCGTACGGCGGCCTGCGGCTACTGGGCCCGCCGCGGGCTGGCCGCGGACCGGTCCGACGTCCTCGCCGCGCCCGGCGCCCAGCCGCTGCTGCTCGCCCTGTTCGCCTCCGCCGGCGGCGAGGTGCTGCTGACCCGCCCCTGCGCCCCCTGGTACGCGCCGCTCGCCCGGCTCGCCGGCCGCCTCGCCTACCACGTGCCCGTCACGGCCGAGGCCGGCGGTGTCCCCGACCCCGTCGCCCTGCTGGAGACCGTCCGCAGGATCCGCGCCGAGGGCGGCAGACCGCGCTTCCTCGTCCTGTCGGTCGCCGACGACACCACCGGCACGGTCGCCCCGCCGGAGCTCGTGCACGAGGTCTGCGAGGCCGCGGCGGGCGAGGAGCTGACCGTGGTCAGCGACGAGACGTGGCGCGACGCCCGCCACGACCCGCACGCCACCGTCTTCGTCGGACCCGCCGAGATGTACCCGGACCGCGTGGTGGTCCTCACCGAGCTCGCCGGGACCCTGCTGCCGGCCGCCTGGCCGGCCGCGTTCGCCCTGTTCCCGCGGTCCGGCCCCGGGCCCGTGCTGCGCGCCCGGGTGGAATCCGTCCTGGACGCGCTGCGCGCCGAACTCGCGCCGCCCCTGGCCGTCGCCGCCCGCTGGGCGCTCACCGAACCGCCCCCCGTCCGCGAACGCACCGCGGCCGCCGCGCGGCTGTACGGAACCATGGCCGCCGCCGCCCTGGAACGGATCACCGCGGCCGGGGCGCTCGCCCGCCCCGCGCAGGCGGGCTCCCACCTCTACGCCGACCTGGGCGAGCTGCGCACCGGCCTCGCCCGGCGGGCCGTCACGGACTCCGTCGAGCTGGAGGCCCACCTGAGCGCGGCGCTCGGCCACCCGGTCTGCGGCGGCCACCGCTTCGGGGACGACCCGGACGCCCTGCGCGTCCGGCTCTCCACCCTGCCGCTGCTCGGCGCCGGCGACGAACCCCGGCAGCGCGCCCTCGACTCCCCGGATCCGCCGGCCCTGCCGGAGGTCGCGGAGACGCTGGCCGGCCTGGAAGCGGCGTTCCGCGCCCTGGCCGGCACCGGCACCTGAGGTCCCCGACCCCCGTCGGCGAGCGTGCCGCCGCTCCCGCCCCGCGCCGGCACCCCGTCCCCCCGAACGGAGCCCTTCGATGACCGAGCAGACCGAGCGCCCCCTCTCGGAACCGCGCCCGACGGGGGAGATCCGCACCTGGCCGCGTTCCTTCGCCGACCGGCTCACCGCGCCGCTGCCGGGTGTCCGGGCGCTGGCCCGGCTCGCCCGCGAGGGGATGCTGCGGCCGGGCGCCGAGGCGCTGCGGCAGATCCCCGAGCTGCCCGTGGCGCCGGGCACGCCCGGCCCGCCCCCGGCCGTCGACGCTGCCACGGTCGCCGTCACCTGGGCCGGGCACGCCAGCTGGGTGGTCTCCATCGGCGGGCTCACCGTCCTCACCGACCCGGTGTGGTCTCGGCGGATCCTCGGCACCCCGCCCCGGATCACCCCCGTGGGCGTCCGCTGGGAAGACCTGCCCCGGGTGGACGCCGTCGTCATCAGCCACAACCACTACGACCACCTCGACGCCCCCACCCTCAAGAGACTCCCGCGCGACACCCACCTCCTGCTCCCCGCCGGCCTCGCCCGCTGGGCCCGGCGCCGCGGCTTCACCCGGGTCACCGAGCTGGACTGGTGGGAGGCCGTCGAGCTGCGGGGCGATGCCGGTCCCGTCCGCTTCGACTTCGTGCCGGCCCACCACTGGAGCAAACGGACGGTCACCGACACCTGCCGCTCGCTGTGGGGTGGCTGGGTGCTGACCGCACCGGACGGCCGGCGCGTCTACTTCGCCGGCGACACCGGCTACGGCCACTGGTTCGAACGCATCGGCGCCCGCTACCCCGGCATCGATCTGGCGCTGCTGCCGATCGGCGCGTACGCCCCGCGCTGGATGCTCGGGCCGGTCCACACGGACCCGGAGGAGGCCGTACGGGCCTGCCTGGACCTCGGCGCGCGGATCATGGCGCCCATGCACTGGGCCACCTTCCTGCTGTCGGCCGAACCGCCCATGGAGCCGCTGCGCCGCGTGCGGGCCGCGTGGCAGGCGGCGGGCCGGAACCGGGACGACCTGTGGGACCTGCCGGTCGGCGGCTCCCGGACGCTGCGGGGCGGCGGCGTGGGACCGGAGGGCGTACGGCGGGCTTGGGGCGCCACACCCTAAGGCCAGAGGCGGACGTGCTCCTCGCGGGGCCCGGGCTGCCACCCTCGAGGGACTCACCGACCCCCAGGGCCTGGAATCCCCGCCCCAGAGCCGCACCCCTCACCCCCGCGACCGAGTGGCCATCGCCTCCCAGAACCCGTGCAGCTCCCTGGCCCGCATCCCCGCCCAGTGCGGCGTCCGCCGGCGGAACGCCCCGGGGGAACGCCGCCGTATCCGGCCCCGCAGCAGGGCCTGCTGCTGCCGGCAGAAGGGCTCGCGCAGTTCCGCCCGCGGCCGGACGCCGCGCGGCGGGTACGGGCAGTACCGGAACGGACAGGTGGGCAGGCAGGTGGAGCCCGGCGCCGGGAGGGCGGAGGTGCCCGCCGTCAGCTCGGGGTGCAGGGGCCGCCGGTCCTGGGTGAGGCAGGGCGGAAGCGGGGCGCCCGGCTGCCGTGAGCGGCGGAATCGTTCCTCCACCTCGTCCGGCCGGCCGTCGCGTTCGATCAGGTTGGTCAGGACCAGGACGTCGGCGACCAGCCGCTGCGCGCGGGCGTCGAGGGTGCTCCAGCCGACCGAGGGCGGCAGCCACAGGTTGTGCTTGCGGTAGTGGCGGGGAGCGCAGGCGCGCGAACCGATGGTGTCGACGACGGCCTTCTCGTCGATCCACAGGAACCGCTCCGGGCGCCGCGTCTCCAGGGCGAGCGCCGCGAGGTCGCCGGCCTCGGCGACGAACGGGTGCAGGACCCGCCGCCCCGCCGCCCCGTCCGCCGGACCGCCCGCGCCGTCGGCGCCCTCCGGCGTGCCCGCCATCGACAGCCAGCGGCGCACCGTCTGCACCGCGGTGGTCGGCCGGGCGGCGGGCGGGCCTCCGTCGTCGTCCCCGCACTCCGGGTCCGCCGCCACGTCCGCCTCCGTCCCGTCGCGGGCGATGCTGTCCGGCAGCTTCCACAGGCAGAGCGCCTGCACCAGGGTGAGCTGCGCGTACCAGCACCGGGACTGCTGGAGGACCGTCTCCGCGTGCCGGATGAGCTCGCTGCGCCCGCCCTCGTACGCCAGCGGATGCCGCTTCCGCCGGTTCGCCGCGTACTTGAAGCCCTGGGCGAGCGCGTTCTCCAGCACCAGCGGCAGGTCGGGGCTTCCGCCGGTGTGCCGCGGGTCGAGGTGCCGCATCCACTTCACCAGCCGGTAGCGCGCCTCGTCGCGGTGGCCGTCGGAGACCGACCCGAGCAGCATCGGGACCATCCAGGCCCGGATGACGAACTCCCGCACCAGCTCCACCCGTTGCCGGCGGTAGCGGCGGTGGACGGCCTGCCGCTCGCGGTCGAGCCGGTCCCGCGCGGCGGCGTCCGAGCCCCGGCCGGCCGGCACGCCCCGCGCCGCGGCGGCCCAGGCGTCGTAGGCCCGCCGCCGCTCGGCCTTCAGCGCGCCCACCCGCGACCGGTACTCCTCCACCGGGTCGGAGTCGACGCCGACCCGGCGGCGGATCACGGCGAACGCCGCGTCGCCGCCGTCGCCGAACTCCTGGGCCGCCGCCAGCCGGACCGCGTGCGACGGCTCCTGCCGGGCCAGCTCGAAGAGCTGCTCGTACAGCGGGGTGGTGTCGGTCTTACCGGCCGCCGCGCGCAGGGCCGCGCCGAGCTGTTTGACCAGGCCCAGCTTGGCCTCCTCCAGCGTCCGGCCGTTCCCCCTGACGTCCTGCCAGCGCCTGTTCAGCGTGGCGGTGACGGTGTGCAGCAGCCGCGGCTCGCCCTCCACCGCGTCCATCTCCAGCGCGGCGGCGTACAGGTCGAGCGCCTTGGGGTCCGTCCGCCGGTCGGCGGCGGCCGAGAGCTGCCCGGCGAGCGACCGGCCGCTCAGCGGCGACCGCCGCCACAGCTCGTGCAGGTCGCGCCGGACGTCCGCGGCGAGACCGCCGCCGGTGCCCGCGAGCTCCGCCGCGCGCGCCCGGGAGAGCAGCACCAGCGCGATGAGCAGCTCCCGGCTGGGCCCGGGCGGCGACAGGGCCTGCTGGACGAGGGCGCCGGCGCGGCGCTCCCCGAGGCGGGCGAGCAGCCGGAAGCCGAGGTACGCCTGGATGACGCTGTGCGGGAAGCGGACCTTCCGCTCGAACCCCTCGACCAGGCCCAGCGCGTCCGCCCGGTTGACCGCCCGGGCCAGCGCGGCCTGGCACTGTCCGGTGTTCCCCGTCGTCAACTGCCGTCTCTCGTCGTCCCCGAGACCCTCGCGGAGGGCGTCCCAGAGCCGCTCGCGGTGCCACTCGGAGAAGGCGTCGCCGCGCTTGCCGTACCGGTCGAAGCGGCGGCCCGCCCACAGGTGCCCCGCCGTCGCCCCGGCCCGCCGGACGGGACCGGGGTGGACGTCCCGGTCCAGCAGGTCGGCGAACCCCACCTCCAGCTTGTCCTGGAGCAGCCCGGCGCAGGCCAGGGCGGAGACCGCTTCCAGAGTGTCCCGGCGCTCCCGCGCCGGCAGCCCGACGTGCTCCCGCAGCCGGCCCTCGACCAGCGCGTGGTACCAGGTCTCCAGCAGCCACAGCCGCAGCGTGGACCGGTCCCAGCTGCGGGTGTCGAGCCGGTGCGGGTCGTTGCGCGGCCGGTCGCGCTCCAGGCTGTGGTGGCGGTGCAGCTCCCGGGCGATCTGGAGGTAGAGGGGCGACTCGGTGGCCTCCGCCGTCTCCACGATCCAGTCGAGCCGGCGCTCGTCCGACTCGGCGGCGCGGTCCTCGACGAAGTGCAGCGCCTCCTCCTCGCTGAGCGGCTCCAGCTCGATGATCGCGGCATGGGTCCCCTCCAGCGGCGTGTGCGGCCGGGACGCGATGACCAGGGGGAGGCGTTCCTCGTGGGCGCGTTCGATGGCCCGGCGGATGATGTTGTCCCGGTCGTCCTGGAACCGCTCGCCCAGGACGGCCTCCTCCAGCCCGTCCGCGATCACCACCGGCTTGTCGTCCGCGAGCAGTTGCTGCCAGACGCGCTCGTTCTTGCTGCGGGCCAGGATGCCCTGCGGCGCCTCCTCCGCGAACCGGCGCCGGGCCAGCTTCTCGAAGTCCAGCTCGCCCTGGTCGGCCGTGTCCCGCAGCCGGACGGGCACGGGTACGGCGCCCTGCCGCGCCAGCATCTCGGTGAGCCGCACCAGCACCGCCGTCTTGCCCGTCCCCAACCCGCCGACCAGCAGGTACGGCCGCCGGGTGGCCCGGTCGCGCAGCCGTTCCGCGATGACCTGCGCCACCTCCTGGCGGCCGACGATCTCGGCGGTGTCGGGCCCCGCGGTGGGGACCAGCTCGTGCGGACGGCGCCGGGCCTTCGCCAGATAACGCCGCTTGGTCCAGCCGTACCAGCAGAACAGGAACGCGGCGGAGGCGATCCCGGCGGTCAGCACCGGGCCCACGAACCGGATCAGCGCGTCGAACCCCGCGTTCCCCTTGCGCCAGGTCTCGAACGGCGTGGTGTGCCCGGTGATCACGATGTACACGCCCTCCGCGCACCAGGCGGTCACCACCAGCGCGATCAGCAGGCAACAGGCCCGGAAGACGGCGGTGTACGAGTTCCACCGGCGCCACCGGCCCGGGCGGGGGGCGCCGTGACGGGCCTCGCGGCGGACGACCTGCGTCATGCTGCGTCTCCTCCCGGAGGGGTGGGGAGGTTCGCGAAGTGGCCGTGCGGAAGGCGGCGTTCATTTCACGGTAGGCACGGCCGGAACGCGACCGCAAGCGGGGCGGTGGACGGGCGCGTGAGGGTGTGGCCGGGCGCGCACTTCAGCCGTTCCGGGGGCCCTCTCCAGGGGGGGCCGGGGCCCCTCACGGCCGGGCCTCCAGCACGTACACCCGGACCGGCGCCCCGGACAGCGGGTGTCTCGTCTCCCGCTCACACCGCATCCCGAGCTTGCGCATGATGTGCTCCGAGGCGTCGTTGCCCACGGTGTGCACACTGACGATCCGGGCAAGCCCGCGGTCGCGCAGGGCGAAATCCAGCACCGCGCGGGCTCCTTCGGTGGCCAGCCCGCGTCCCCAGAAGGGCCGGCCGAGCCGCCATCCGATCTCCACGGCGGGCAGGATCTCCGGCAGATAACGCGGCACCGACAGGCCGACGAACCCGATCAGCCGCCGGTCCTCGCGCAGTTCCGCCGCGAAGAGGCCGATGCCCTGCTCCTCCCACTCCCGTTCCCAGGCGGCGATCCCCGCGGCCGTCTGGGAACGGTCCAGCACGGACCCGTCCCTGATCCACCGCATCACCTCCGGGTCGGCCTGGATGGCCGCCATCGGTTCGAGGTCGTCCTCGCGCCAGCGGCGCAGCGTCAGTCGCGGAGTGTGCAGGGTGATCGTCATGGGGGCATCCTGCCCACTACGACGCCCCTTAGAGGTGAATCGGGCCACGCTCAACCGCTCTTGGCGCACCTCGGAGTGGTAGGAACGGCGCACCGTCCACGAACCGGGGAGATCCTGTGCGTCCGACCTTCCGCGCCGCCCGCCTCGTCGCCGTCCTCGCCGCCGCCTCGTCCGTGCTGTGGTCCGCACCGCCGCCCGCCGCCGCCGGGCCGCCCCCGGCCTCGTACGCCGCCCTCGGCGACTCCTTCTCCTCCGGCGTCGGCGCCGGTCCCTACGACCCGACGGGCGGGCTCTGTCTCAGAAGCCCGCGCGCCTACGGCCCGTTGTGGGCCGCCGCGCACCGGACGCGCGACTTCCGGTTCCCCGCCTGCGCCGGGGCCACCAGCGACGACGTGCTGCGGAAGCAGACCGCCGTGCTCGACCCGGGCACCCGCCTCGTCACCCTGACACTCGGCGGCAACGACGTCGGCTACTCCCGGGTCATGCTGGCCTGCAGCCTCGGCGGACCCGGCACGTGCGACGGGGAGGCGGACCGGGCCGAGGCCGCCATGGACCACTCCCTGCCCCACCGGCTGGACGCCGCGTACCACGCGATCGCCCAACGGGCGCCCGGGGCACGCGTGGTGGTGCTGGGATACCCGCACCTCTTCGGCGGCTCCTCCTGCCTGGTCCCCTCCCCGCCGAACGCCCGGCGGATGGACGACGCGCTCGACCACCTGGACGCGGTGATCGCCGACCGCGCCCGCGCCGCGCGGTTCACCTACCTCGACCCCCGCCGGGCCTTCGCCGGGCACGGAGCCTGCTCCGGCGCCCCGTGGATCAACGGGGCGGGACCGCTGTTCTGGGAGTCGTACCACCCCAACGGTGGTGGGCAGCGGGGGTACTTCGGGGTTCTGGAGCACGGCCTCTGACCGGCGGTCGCGGTCCTGCCGTGGTCTCGGCGCGGCCGCGGCGTCATCACCGCCGCGGCGTCAGCGCGGACGCCGCGGCTTGGAGGCGACCACGATCGCGTAGCCGACCTCAGGCGTCTCGGTGAGCCGGTCCATGGCGTCGATCAGGGTACGGAGCTCCTCCCGCTCCTCCGGGGGCACCTCCGTCCCGTCCGTCCGGAGGGCCGCGCAGAGGGCGCGGAAGGTCTGCGGGACGCTGTGGTCCGACACGTCCGCCACGCTCTCGACGACCAGTCCGGCGTCGGCGAGCAGCGCTGGGTAGTCGGCGAGCGGCAGGATCGCGGCGATCCGGTTGAGCTCGCAGAAGGTGTCGAGGGCCCGGCGGCTCGCGGCCGGCAGGGGGGCGCGTTCGACCACGTTGGCGATCGCGAGCCGGGCCCCCGGCCGCAGCACGTCGTGGATCCGTCGCAGCACGTGCCGGGGGTCGGGCATGTGGAGCAGGGACTCGAACAGCCATGCGCCGTCGAAGGAGCCGGGCGGGAACGGGAGCTCCGCCGCGTCGGCGATCCGGAACGAGACGCGGTCGGCCAGGCCCTCGGCGTCCGCCGCGGCGGACGCCAGACGCACCTGCTCGCCGCTGAGCGTGATGCCGGTGACCGTGGCCCCTGTGGCGCGGGCGAGCCGGAGGGCGGGCCGGCCGGTGCCGCATCCGACGTCCAGGACGCTGTCGCCCGGGCGGACCTCCAGGGCGTCGGTCATCAGCCGGGTCATGTGGCCGGACGCCGCGGCGACGGAGGCGTCCTCGGACGGATCGGGCCAGTAGCCGAAGTGGATGCTGCCGCCGAGCAGCTCCGCGGTCCGTTCGCTGCGCCGGTCGTAGAGTTCCGCGATGGCCTGGGGCGTGACGTCCCGGAAACCACTGATCATGGTGGACCCCTCCTGCGGGTGGGCGGGCTGAGGGAACGGGCGGTGATCGACGGTCTTGATAAACGGTTTTGATCGACGGGCGTGAGCGACGGTTTTGATCGACGGGCGTGAGTGACCAGGTCTCGACGAATGCTGTCCGCGGAGACGCGGACGATCTCCCGAACGTTGCCCTCCGGGCCGGCGGCCGGACAGGAGGCGTCCGGCGAAACGGGACGCAAGCCGCGCACGAGCGGCCGTAACCGTCCGCCCGCCTGTTCGGAAGGGGGTGGACGAATCACGGCCGACGCCCCGCCCAGCTGGACCTTTTACGGCGAACGGCGGCCCCGCGCGGGACAAAAAAGAGCGATTTTGCGCCACGGTCCGCACTGGTCACCATGTGCTTCTGTCGCACAGATCTGCGACCTGCCCGCAGGATGAGAGGCGCACCACCCCCATGCACGAAACCGACGGCATCCCCGCGCGCCGTTTCGGCCTCCCCACGGCGATAGCGCTGGTCATGGGGAACATCATCGGCGGCGGCATCTTCCTGCTGCCCGCCTCCGTCGCCCCGTACGGCACCGTCAGCCTGCTCGCCTTCGGCGTGCTCACGGTGGGGGCGATCGCGCTCGCCCTGGTCTTCGGACGGCTCGCGGAGCGGCATCCGCGGACCGGCGGCCCGTACGTGTACGCGCGCGAGGCCTTCGGCGACTTCGCCGGATTCCTCTCCGCGTGGTCGTACTGGACCATGACCTGGGTCAGCAACGCCGCGCTGGCGGTGGCCGGCGTCGGCTACTTCCACGCGCTGACGGGCGGGAAGGGTTCCATGGGCTCCGACCTGGCCGTCGCCCTGCTGATGCTCTGGCTGCCGGCCCTGGCCAACCTCGCCGGCACCCGCTGGGTGGGGGCCGTCCAGCTGGTCTCCACGGTGCTCAAGTTCGTCCCGCTGCTGTTCGTGGCGGTCGTCGGGCTGTTCTACTTCGACCCGCACAACCTCGGCTCCTTCACCGAGGGCGGCGGGAACTGGGCCGGCGGCCTCACCGCGTCCGCCGCGATCCTGCTCTACAGCTACGTCGGCGTCGAGTCGGCAGCGATGAGCGCGGGCGAGGTCCGCGACCCGGAGCGCAACGTCGGCCGGGCGAGCGTACTCGGCACCATCGGCGCGGCCGTGGTCTACCTGCTCGGCACCCTCGCGGTCTTCGGCACCGTGCCGCACGGCACGCTCGTGAACTCCTCGGCGCCGTTCTCCGACGCCGTGAACGCCATGTTCGGCGGTGAGTGGGGCGGCACGCTGATCGCGGCCGCCGCCGTGATCTCCATCGTGGGCGCGCTCAACGGCTGGACGCTGATGAGCGCCCAGGCCCCGTACGCGGCGGCGAAGGACGGTCTGTTCCCGGCGGCGTTCGCGCGCAAGCGGCGCGGCGTGCCGACGGCGGGCGTGCTCGCCGCGTCCGTGCTGGCCACCCTGCTGACGGTGATCAACTACGTCTCGGGCGCGGGCGGGGTCTTCGAGATCCTCGTGCTGGTCACCACGTTCTCGGCGACCGTCCCGTACCTGCTGGCCGCCGCCGCCCAGGTGTACTTCCTGCTGACGGGCCGGCGCGACCGGGTGCACGCGGGCCGGCTGACCCGGGACATGGTGCTGGCGCTCGGCGCGTTCGCGTTCTCGTTCTGGCTCGTCGCGGGCGCCGGTTACAAGGCGGTCTACCAGGGCGTGCTCTTCCTCTTCGCGGGCGTCCTCGTCTACGTGTGGATGGCGGCCCGGCGGCCGTCCGAGCGGTCCGCAGCGGGGGACGCCGTGGACACCGAGGGCGCTGCGAATGCCGTGGACGCCGGGCCCGAGGTGTGCTCGGCCACGGCGGGGGCGGCCGTCAGGGGCTGAGCGTCGCGGGCTCCTTCCGGCCGCTGCCGGCCCGTTCCGACGCGTGAGGGCGCGCCTCGGTCCTGATGCCGGTGCCGCGGGGGAGCCCCGGCCGCTGCCGCTACCTCGGAGGTAATCGCCGCCGGCTCCGGCGCGCGGCAGGCTGTGGGCATGCCTCCGGACCCGGGCGCTCGGGTTCGGAGGCTCCCAAGCCCTTCAGCAGAGGAGAGCCCGCCATGTCCGTCCACGCGTCCGCCCCCACGGCCCCCGCCTCCGCCCCCGCGTCCGTTTACGAGACCGCCGTCATCCGTTACCTCGCCGCCTGGAACGCCGACGCGGCGTCCCTCGCCACGGCCGTCGCCGCCGCCTGGACCGAGGACGGCTCCTACACCGACCCGCTGGCCGCCGTCACCGGGCACGAGGGGATCGCCGCCGTGATAGCCGCGGCCCACGAGCGGTTCCCCGGCTTCGAGTTCCGGGGGACCGGAGCGGTGGACGGGCACCACGACACCGTCCGTTTCGGCTGGGAGCTGGTCTCCACCGCCGACGGCTCCGCGCCCGTCGCCGGCTTCGACGTGGCCGTGCTCGCCGAGGACGGCCGCATCCGCAGCGTCCTCGGGTTCCTCGACCGGGTGCCCGCTACGGCGTGAGGCCCCGCAGGTACGCGGCCGTCTCCGCGTCGGCGGGGAGGAAGGTCTCCAGCGCCAGCTCGGAGACGGTCACGTCCAGCGGGGTGTTGAAGGTGGCGATGGTGGAGACGAACGACAGCGTCCGGCCGTCGTGATCGATCACCATGGGCAGCGCGTAGGCGGCGCACCGGTCGCCCGCCCGCTCGTCGCCGCACGGATCCGGCAGCGGGAAGGACGTCACCTCGTCGTAGAGGGCCCGCAGCGGGGCGGACCGCATCAGGGAGAGCTGACGGTCCATCTGGTGCAGCAGATGGCAGCGCCACTCCATGAAGTTGCGGATGCGCGGGGCCATGCCACGGGGGTGCAGGGTCAGGCGCATCGCGTTCAGCGGCGGGACCAGCAGATCCTCGTCGACCCCTTCCAGCAGCGTGGTGATGCCCCGGTTGGCGGCCACCACCTGGTACGTGCCGTCGACGACCAGCGCCGGGAACGGCTCGTAGCCGCGCAGCAGGACGTCCAGGTTCTCGCGCACATCGCTCAGCACCGGATGGTCCAGCGACCGCTCCGGGTAGCGGGGGGCGTAACCCGCCGCCATGAGGAGGGTGTTCCGCTCCCGGAAGGGAACGTCCAGGTGGTCGGCGAGGCGCAGCACCATCTCCTCGCTCGGCCGGGACCGGCCCGTCTCGATGAAACTGATGTGCCGGGCCGAGGAGTCCGCCCGCAGGGCCAGCTCCAGCTGGCTGATGCGCCGGCGGTTCCGCCAGGAACGCAGGAGTTCCCCCACTTGCGGGACGGTCGAGGTAGCAGTAAGCGTCATGCGTGCGACCGTAACCCGCCGCCCTCCCGAGCCGACGGGAAACCGCCCCCGCCCCATGGGACGCTTGGGGTACCGGCGGTGCGCGGTGCGCCGACGAGGGGGTACGGGCGACGAGAGGAGCCGTCATGGCGGTGGAACCGCTGTCACAGCAAGACGTCGAGGAGCGCCTCCGGGAGCTCCCCGGCTGGACGACCGACGGGCTGCTGCTGCGCCGCACCTACACCTTCGCCGGACACCTTCCGGCGGCGGCGCTGGTGCTGCACATCGCGGTGATCCAGGAGGAATTGGGGCACCACGCCGAGGTCACGCTCGGGTACGACAGGGTCGGCGTCGCGGTCAACACGCACAGTGTGGGCGGCAAGGTGACCGGTCTGGACATCGAACTCGCGCGCAGGATCGAGGCGGTGGCCCCGGGGCACGGAGCGCGCTGACGGAGCCGCCTCGGCGCGCTGACGGAGCTGCCTCGGTGTTGCCTCGGGACCGCCTCGGAGCCGGCCGGGATCAGAACTCGTCGAACGAGTCCGGGTGCGGGCCGAGCCGGGTGCCGTTGTCCAGGGCGGAGAACGCCGCCATGTCCTCGCCGTCCAGCTCGAACCCGAAGACGTCGAAGTTCTCGCGGATACGGGCCGGGGTCACGGACTTGGGGATGACCACGTTCCCGAGCTGGAGGTGCCAGCGGAGGACGACCTGCGCGGGCGTCCGCCCGTGCTTCTCGGCGATCCGGACGACCACCGGGTCGCCGAGGAGCTCCTTGCCCTGACCCAGCGGCGACCAGGCCTCCGTCGCGATGCCGTGGCCGGCGTGGTAGGCGCGGAGCTCGGCCTGCTGGAGGTAGGGGTGCAGCTCCACCTGGTTGACGGCGGGGACCACCGGGGTCTCCGCCAGGACGCGGTTCAGGTGCGCGGGCTGGAAGTTGGAGACGCCCACGGCCCGGGCCCGGCCGCTCTCGGCGATCTCGCCGAAGGCGCGGAGGACGGTGAGGTAGTCCTCGCGCACGGCGCGGGGCCAGTGGATCAGGTAGAGGTCCACGTAGTCCAGGCCGAGCCGGGTGAGGGAGGCGTCGAACTCCCGGAGGACGCTGTCACGGGTCCAGGTCTCGGAAGCGCTGTTCCAGAGCTTCGTGGTGATGAAAAGGTCCTCGCGGGCGATGCCCGAGGCGGCGATGGCCTTTCCCGTGCCCTCCTCGTTCTGGTAGACCGCCGCGGTGTCGATGCTGCGGTACCCCGCCTCCAGGGCGTTCGCCACGGCCGCGGTGGCCTCGTCGTCCGGCACCTGCCAGACGCCGTAGCCGAGCTGCGGCATCCGCACACCGTTGTTGAGGGTGATGGAAGGGACCTTGCTCACAAGCGATCGTTCCTTACGTGCTGACGGCTGCTTGCTTTGGGCGACAACAAGCGGGTTCCGGGGTCGCATTCCCGGAAATGGCCCGAGGTTGCGAGGGGGATACCAGAAAATTCGGCGTGTTTCAGGGATGGGCGGGGGCGGGTGAACAGGCGCTCGAACTAACGTGCGGGCGGCTGTCGTCTTGATGAGCGTACGGTCAAAAGACGATGGGGTCTCCGAACCTTCTGGCCCCGCTCCTCGGGGCGGCGGCCTACGGCACGGCGACGCGGTACAGGGCGTCGACGTCGGTCGCGTACGCCTTCTCTATCGCCCGCCGTTTGAGCTTCATGGTGGGGGTCAAGAGCCCCTGTTCCTCGGTGAACTGGCCGGCGAGGATGCGGAAGGTGCGGATCGACTCGCCCGGTGGCGCCTGGGCGTTGGCGGCCACCACGGCCCGCCGGATCTCGGCCTCCAGGTGCCCGTCGCGCACCAGCTCGTTCGGTGGCGGGACGGACCGGCCCCGCATCGCGCACCAGTGCGCCACCGCCGCCCGGTCCAGGGTGACCAACGCCGCGAGGAACGGGCGGCCGTTGCCGACGACCAGGCAGCGGTCCACGAGAGGGTGTGCCCGGACCCGTTCCTCCAGGGCCGACGGCAGGACACCGATCCCGTCGGAGGTCACCAGGTACTCCGACTTGCGGCCTCTTATCGTCAGGTATCCATCGCGATCGAGGGTGCCCAGATCCCCGGTGGCCAGCCAGCCGTCCCGGAGGACGGCGTCCGTGCCGCGCCGGTCGCCGAGATAGCCGGCGAAGACCTGTGGGCCCCGCAGCCATACCTCGCCGTCGTCCGCCACCCGTACGCCCGTGCCGGGGACGGGTGTGCCGACCGTGCCGAAACGGGGGCGGCCGAGCGGATTGGCCGTGACCGCGCCCGAGGTCTCCGTCAGCCCGTAGCCCTCCACGAGGGTGATGCCGGCGCCCGCGAAGAAGAGACCGAGGCGCCGGTCGAGCACGGCACCGCCGGACAGCGCGAAGCGCAGCCGGCCGCCCAGGCTCTCCCGGATCCCGGAGTAGACGAGGCGGTCGAAGACCTGGCGCCGGACGCGCAGCGCGGCGCCCGGGCCCGGACCGGTGCCGAACGACCGCTCCTCCAGGGCACTCGCATGACGGACGGCCACTTCCACCGCCGCCTCGAACGTCTTCCCCCGGCCGGTCCGCTCGGCGTCCCGCCGGGCAGCGGCGAAGAGCCGCTCGAACACGTACGGCACCGCGGTGAGGAACGTCGGACGGAAACTCCGCAGGCCGGGCAGCAGCGCCGACTCCGACATCCGGGGCTGGTGCCCCACCCGGGCCCCCGCCCGGACGGCGGTGACCTGCATCATCCGGCCGAGAATATGGGCGAGTGGCAGGACGAGCAGCGTGGACGCCTGTTCCCCGGGGCCGGGGCGGAAGACCGGGTCCAGGCGGCCGACGACGTTGTCGGCCTCCGCCATGAGGTTGGCGTGCGTGAGGACGCAGGCCTTGGGACGGCCGGTGGTGCCCGCCGTGTAGAGGACGGTGGCCGGTGTGCCGGGGGTGACGGTGGCGCGCCGGAGGTCGACCTCCTCGTCCGGGACACCGGCACCGGCCGCGATCAGATCGTCGACGGCGCCCGCGTCGAGCTGCCAGAGCCGGCGCAGGGCGGGCAGCCGGTCGATGACGGAGCCCACGGTCATGGCGTGGTCCCCGTGCTCGACGACGCAGGCGGAGGCCTCGGCGTCGTGCAGCGTCCAGTAGACCTGTTCCACGGACGCGCCCGGGTACAGGGGGACCGACTGCGCGCCGACGCACCACAGGGCGTAGTCGAAGAGCGTCCACTCGTACCGCGTCCGGGAGACGATCGCCACCCGGTCGCCGGGGCGGATCCCCTCCGCCAACAGCCCCTTGGCCACGCCCATGACCTCGTCCCTGAAAGCGGAGGCCGTCACGTCCCGCCAGCCGTCGGCCGTCCTGCGGGCGAACGTGACCCGGTCCGGGGTGGCGGCGGCATGCTCGAACACCGGGTCCGCCAGGCCGCCGGAGGCAGGCGGCGGTATCAGGGGTGGGACGGTGATCTCGCGCACAACCTCGCTCCTCGCCACGCTCCGTGCAGCGCGGGTGACCGTACCCGATCCCGTCAGGGTGAACCCTGAGGTTCCGGTAGACGGGCGGGGCTCACGGTATTTGCACGGAATCTCCGCGACCTGGACCGATCAACTGCCGACCGACCGCGACCGTTTCACATACCGAACGGGCCCGATCGCTGGGACACTTCGCCGCCTTCGATGGACCGCGCGCTTCAGGCACAGGTACTGCCGGACGCGCGACCCGCCCGGGCACCGCCACCGTTGTTGCCGGTGCCGTCGTCGGTACCGCCGACGCCGGTGCCTCTCCCTCCGTCCTCGCCGGGGCCGACAGGGGTGCCGACGGATGTGTGCAGGCGGTCACCGGCCGCGAGGATCGCCTGGGACAGCGCCTCCGCGCTGCCCCGCACCGCCGCGTCCCGCTCGGGGCCGGGACCTTGGAGCAGGACGACGTCGATGGCGCCGAGCTCCGGCAGCCCGGCGCGCGCGGGGACCGGCGCCAGCCCCGGCGGGATCATGCCGCGCGTGTGGGCCATCACCCCCAGCCCCGCCCGGGCCGCCGCGACCAGCCCGTTGAGGCTGCGGCTGGTGCACGTCACCCGCCAGGCGCGGCCGTCGCGCTCCAGGACGTCCAGGGCCCGCGCCCGGGTGATCGCCGGGGCCGGGAAGACGACCAGGGGAAGCGGCCGACGGACGTCCAGGCGCAGTCGCTCGCTGCCGATCCACACCAGGCGGTCCCGCCAGACGAGCCGGCCGTTCTGCGGTTGCCGGGGGTGGCGTTTGACCAGCACCAAGTCGAAACGCCCGGCCGCCATCTGCTCGTGGAGCGTGTCCGACAGGTCCACGGTGAGCTCCAGATCGACCTCCGGATGCTCGCGCCGGAAGCGTTCCAGCACCTCGGGCAGCCGGGTGAGGACGAAGTCCTCGGAGGCACCGAACCGGAGCCGTCCGCGCAGCCGGGTCCCCGCGAACCAGTGGGCGGCCCGCTCGTTCGCCTCCAGGATCGTGCGGGCGAAACCGAGCATGGCCTCACCGTCCTCGGTCAGCTCCACGCTGTGCGTGTCGCGGACGAAGAGCTGCCGCCCCGCGGCCTCCTCCAGCCTGCGCACCTGCTGGCTGACGGTCGACTGGCGCACCCCCAGGCGGTGGGCGGCCTGCGTGAAGCTGAGCGTCTGGGAGACCGCGAGGAAGGTCCGCAACTGCACTGGATCGAACACGACGGCCAGCCTATCGCCAACCGTGATGACAGTCAGCACGGTGAACGGGGTTCCCGATGGCCGCCCCGCCGGGCAGGCTGACGACCATGCGCTCACCGTCCCTTCCGGCCTTCTTTCCGCGCTCCTTCCTGTCCTCCCTCCGCTCGCGCATACCCGTCGACCCCTACGTGGCCGCGCTGCTCGGCACGGTCCTGCTGGCGGTTCTGCTCCCGGCCCGCGGCTCGGCGGCGACGGCAGCGGGCGTGGCCGCCAAGATCCTCGTCGGTCTGCTCTTCTTCCTCTACGGCGCCCGCCTCTCCACCCGGGAGGCCGTCGAAGGACTGCGCCACTGGCGGTTGCACATCGCGGTCCTCTGCTGCACCTTCGTGATCTTCCCCCTGCTCGGACTCGCCGCCCGCGGTCTCGTCCCCTACGTCCTCACACCGAGCCTCTACGACGGCTTCCTCTTCCTCTGCCTGGTGCCCTCCACCGTCCAGTCGGCCATCGCCTTCACCTCCATCGCCCGGGGCAATGTGGCGGCGGCCATCTGCGCGGGCTCCTTCTCCAGCCTCGTGGGCATCATCCTCACCCCCCTCCTCGCCGCTGCCCTGCTCGGTAACAGTGGTGCCGGGTTCTCACTCGACTCCCTGCTGTCGATCGTCCTGCAACTGCTCGCGCCGTTCCTCGCCGGCCAGGCACTGCGCCCCTGGATCGGGGGCTTCCTCACCCGCCACCGCACCGTCCTCGGCCGCGTCGACCGGACCTCGGTCCTGATGGTCGTCTACGTCGCCTTCAGTGCCGGCATGGTGCGTGGGGTGTGGAACCAGGTGACGCCGTGGCGGCTGCTGGCCCTGCTGGGCGTGGAAGCCGTCCTGCTGGCGGTCATGCTCGCCCTCACCGGCTACGGCTCCCGCCGGCTCGGCTTCTCCCGCCCCGACCGCATCGCCATCGTCTTCGCCGGCTCGAAGAAGGGCCTGGCGGCCGGACTGCCCATGGCCACCGTGCTCTTCGGCCCGGAATCCAGCCTGGCCGTCCTGCCCCTGATGCTCTTCCACCAGCTTCAACTGATGGTCTGCGCCGTCCTCGCCAAGCGGTTCGCCCGCCAATCCGAGGACCAAGCCCCCGAAGCGGACAACAGCGCCTTCAGGGCCGCTCCGGACGGCTCCGCTACGAGCGGGACCCCGTCGGACGAGACCGCGACCGACGACACCACACTGGACCGGACCACGCCGATCCCGACCGTGCCGCACGCCCCCGCGCCGAACGTCCCCGCGTTGGACGGCTCCGCGCCGGATGCCCTCGCGCCGGATGCCCCCGCGCCCAACGGCCCGGCGCCGGACCGGACCCCGTCGGCCGAGCCCGCCTCCGGCGGTGCGAGCCGGGCCAGGTGACCCAGGGCGAACCACGGAACAGGTGGCGTCCCCATCTCACCGCATCGCATCTCACCGCATCGCATCGCATCGCGCCGCGCCGCAGCACATCGGTCGGCGGGCTCGGGGCGTCACGCCGGCCGCAGCACCACCTTTCCCTGGTTGGCGCGCGCTTCCATGATCTCGTGCGCCTTGGCGGCGTCCTCCAGAGGCAGTTCGGCGTGGACGCACGGGCGTATCCGGCCTTCGGCGTAGAGCGTCCAGAGATCCTGTCGCCACTGCTCCATCAGGTCGGGTCGGTGTCGGGCTATCAGTGCCATCTGGAAGCCGATCGCCGATTTCGCGCCGACCAGCAGGTCGTATGCCTGGAGAGTCCCGCCCCCGGAGCTGTAGGCAACCAATCGCCCACCGGGTGCCAGCGCCCGAACGGCAGGGGAGAGGATGTCGCCGCCGACTGCGTCCAGGACGACGTCCACCGGGTCGCCCCAGGACTCGCTCTCGTAGGTGACGGCCTCGTCCGCGCCCAGGGACCGGACGAACGCGAACTTCTCCCGGGAACCCACCGCCGCCACCACGCGGCCCGCCCCACGAGCCCGGGCGATCTGCACGGCGAGGTGCCCGGCACCACCCGCCGCTCCCGTGACCAGCACGGACTCGCCCTGTGTGGGGCGTGCCGCTTCGTAGGCGCCGCGTGCCACCAGCCCGCATCGGACGAGGGCCACAGCGTCCGTCGCGCCGGCGCCGTCGGGGATCCGGGAGGCCATCGACGTGGACAGCAGGGCGTAGTCCGCGTAGGCGTCACCGAAGCAGAGGCCCGTGACCCGCTCGCCCGGCCGGAAGCCGGTCACGTCCGGACCGACCGCGACCACTTCCCCCGCGACGTCACCGCCCAGTCCCGACGGGAGGGGCTGCCCGCCCTCCCGGACCTTCCGCGTCACGGGCAGGGTGACGCCGATCGCCTCGACGCGCACCAGCAGTTCACCCGGGCCCGGGCGGGGGACCTCCGCCTCTTCGACCCGCAGGACCTCGGGACCGCCGTTCTCTTCATAGCGGACACGTCGCATGGCGCACCTCCACAGGCGTCGGTAGCGTCGGACACATTCATTGGGCGCCCCAACGGTTTCGACCGTAGCGGATGCCGTTGGGATTTCCAACGGTTTTCCGTGGGGATTCCCAACGAGTTCCGGGCTACCCTCGACGCATGGCACACACACGTACGGATCCCGGCACGGGAGAGCCCGCCCTCACCCACATCCAGTCCCTCCCAAGCTGGCTGCTCAACCGCGCCTCGGCCCGCGGGCGCCGTCTCGTCGCCGACGCGCTCGCGCAGGACGGCATGCGGATGCCCCACCATGCCGTTCTGTCCGCCGTGGCCGATCTCGGGCCCGTCGCCCAGGCGGAGCTCGGCCGTACCACGGGCTTCGACCCCAAGGACATGGTCGGCATCCTCAACGACCTCCAGGCGCAGGAGCTGATCACTCGCGCCCCCGATCCGTCCGACCGTCGCAAGAACGCCATCACGCTCACCGACGAAGGCCGCAAGCGCCTCGCCCGCCTCACCGAGTTGGGGGACGAGGCCAACGAGGAACTGCTCTCCGCCCTTTCGCCGGCCGAGCGCCAACTGTTCCTCGCCCTGCTCGCCCGCGTCGTCGGCCAGGGCTGACCGCCTCCGCGAGGTCGCCGCGCCGTCGCTTCCAACCCACGCGCGCCCTGCCTCGGGGGCTCCGAGGCGGGTTCGGGCGTCCGCCGGCGAACGGCGGGGGCGAACGGGGTGCGGTGGAGGTGAGAAGGCGTGAAGGCGACGTGGGCCAATCCCCTGAGGGCTGGCCTAGGGGATTGCCCGGAGGTGACCCTGGGGCGACCCTAGGGCGGCCCTGATATTCGGCCAAATCCCGGACGGCCTCCCCTCGGATCTGGTGGGATGGCTTCGCGCGGACGGTGGCCGAGGAATCGGGGTGGTGAGAGTGGCGTGGGGCATCGGCGGCCTCGCGAGCCCGCGGGGCGCGGCACGGAACGGACGGCCGAGCCCGAGCGGGTCACGTCTCCCGCACCGGCGGGGCAGCGGCGGAGCCGCCGGCCCCGCACGCGCCGGGGCGTTCGCGGTCCCGCCGCGGCCGCCGCGGTCGTCGTGCGGCCTCAAACCCCCGCCCCCGCAAGGCCGTCGGCGTACCACGCGCCGATTCCCCGCACCGCGAAAGGAGCCCGAGTGACCCTCCAGCAACTGCACTACTCCTGCTCGTCCGCGACCTCGGGCCCCCGATTCACCGCCGCCAGCCCCGACCTGCCCGCCCTGCTGCTCGGCGAGACCGAGCCCCTGCTCGCCTACGAGCCGCCGGACGTAGTCCAGCCGCCCGCCTCGGCCCGTCAAGTCCCCGTCTCCCGCGCCGCGTCCGCGACCGCTTCCGCCTCTTGTCACCCCCCTGCCCCCGCCTCCGCCCCCGCCTCCGCATCCGGCTTCCGCTCCGACGCGGACGGTGACGAACTCGCCGACCTCCCCGTCGTCTTCAGCCACAACCGTCTCTCCGACGGCACCCGCCTGCTCTGCCGCACCGTCTGTACCGGCACCTATCTCCGCGGCCGGCGCCACGCCTTCCACGCCCATGCCGTCCGGCTGACGCAGGACGGGCCCCTTCCCGGTGGTCTGCTGCCCATCGAGGCATGGGAATCGCCCTCCTGGGCCGACATGACCCCCGACGACGGCGTGCCCACCCCGCTCACGGCCCTCACCCCGGCCCGGCGCATCGGCAAGGAGGGGCTGCTGGAGTTCGTCACCGCCCGCGCCGAGCGGCTGGAGCCGTTTCTGACGGACGTACGGGCGCTGTTCCGCAGCCCCGACTCGCCTCAGCTGCTCGTCATCGAACGGGACACCACCCGTATCGCGCACTGGATCGCCGTCGCCAGCGCCGTTCTGCCCCGCGAGCACGCTCACCGTCTCACCTTCACCACCTACACCCGCCGACCCCTGCTCGCCCGGCACCAAATCGTCGGTGCCCTCCCCGGATCGGACTTCGACTACGCCCATGTGGCGGCCGACCGCCGGTACCGCGTCCACGATTGCGCGGGAGGGCAGTCCAGTCCCGCCCGGGACGAACCCGACCCCTGGGCCGCTGTGGCCGCCCGGGTCCTCCTGGCGGGGAAGCCCGCGCTGTTCACGGAGGCCGCCCGGCTCCGCACGGCCGGCGACCGCGACACCACGCACGACGCCGGCCGGCTGGCCGCCGTCGCCCTCCGCGAAGGGATCGCCCTGGACGCGGCGGGGCGAGCCGCCGCCGCCCGCTGGGCCCGCCAGCACACCCCGGGCGGCCGGGCGGACGCAGGAGGCGGCGCGGGCCCGGATCCGGTGGTCGTCGCCCTGGCGCGCGGAGGCACCCCGCGCACCACCGCCGAGTGGGCCGCCCTGGCCGAACTCACCGACCGCTTCGCGCCCTTGGCGGACCACCCCGCCGGCGAGCGGATCAGACGCGATCTGCGCGCCGAGCTCGACCGCGCCGCGCCCGGCGAGCCTCTCGAACAGGTACTGTCCCTCCTCCGCCTCGCCGAGGCCCTGCGCGTCGACCACACCCCCGTACTCACCGCCCGGCTGAGCGCCGCACTGCTCGGCGACGCCGCCCAAGACCGCGAACGGGTCTGGGCGGCGGTCACCGGACGCCCGGGGCTCACGACAGCCGTCCTCGACGCCCTGGAACGCACCGCGGCCACCGGTGACCCGACATCCGTCGTCCGCCTCCTCAGCACCGGCTTCCCCAGAGAGCACTTGGTGGACCACCCCCACCTGCGCATGGCGGCGGCCGTGGCAGACCGCCCGCTCCCGGCCGACGAGGACCGGACAGAGCTCCTCGCCGCCCTCGTCCGCACGGCCGGACGCCCGCACGGTTCCGACCCGTCAGTGTTGCGCACCGCCTACCGGCTGATCTGGGGCAGCGCCCGGCCCACCCCGGCGGAGACCGCCACCCTGCTGGCCCGGCTGCCCGCAGAACGGCACCGCGCGGCGGGCCTCGACGACGCGTTCGTCCGGTCCGCCCTGGAGAGCGGCCCGGACGACGAGCACGCGCCGGCCGTCGCCCGGACCCTGATCCTGCGGTGCGGCCGTCGGCTCGACCCCCGCCGGCGCGCGGCGCTCCTCCTCCTCGACCAGGCGGGAGCCCTCGCCGACGGAGACGAACTGCCGGGCTTCGCCGCCAGAGTCCTCGCCCTCCGCGAACAGGCCGCACCCTTGGAACCGGCCGTCGACGAGCGGGTGTGCGGCGCCCTCCTCCGCAGGCTGCTCTCCGGGGAACCGTGCCACGACGAGCTGTCCGCCCTCATCCGCTCCGGCGACGAGGAGCTGATCACCGCCTACGCCCGCATGGCCCGCAGCGGGGTGGCCGACCTCGTCCTGCGCCGCTCGCCCGAGTTCGCGGGCGTGTGCTTCGTCGCCTGGAACGTCGAGGCCGGGACGAGCGACCTCTGGGACGGGATCCGGAACGATCTGCTCACCGGAGTCCTGCGGCCCGCCGTCCGCCGCATGACCCGGGAGGAGCTGGACGAAGTCCAGTGGTTCCTGAGTGAACAGGACGGTCCCTGGGCCGAGATGTTCCTCGACTGGAACAGACGCCCCGGCGTGCTCGGCCGGCTGGGTTCCCTGTGCCGGACGGCGGGGGCGAGGGCTCGGCCGGACTGAGCGCTCCCGCTTGCGGTCCGTCGGCGCCGACCGGACAGGGCGCCCCCGCCCGTACCGGCTCATTCCCGCTCGGCTCCGGCTTCACCCCGGCCCGTCAGGGTGTCAGGACGCGTTCCTCGCCCGCGTAAATGTTCATCGAGGAGCCGCGCAGGAACCCCACCAGGGTCATTCCGGTCTCCAGTGCCAGGTCGACGGCCAGGGAGGACGGCGCCGACACGGCGGCCAGGACGGGGATCCCGGCCATGACCGCCTTCTGCGCCAGCTCGAAGGAGGCCCGCCCGGAGACGAGCAGGACGGTGCCGGACAGCGGCAGGGACCCCTCACGCAGTGCCCTGCCGACGAGCTTGTCGACGGCGTTGTGCCGTCCGACGTCCTCCCGTACGTCCAGGAGTTCGCCCTCGGCGGTGAAAAGGGCCGCTCCATGCAGGCCGCCCGTGCGGTCGAAAACCGTCTGGGCGGCCCTCAACCGGTCGGGGAGGGCCGCCAGCAGAGTGGGCGAGAGCCGCACCGGAGCCGCGCCGTCCGAAACCGGCCACCGGGCCGTGGTCCGTACCGCGTCCAGGCTGGACTTCCCGCACAGTCCGCACGACGACGTGGTGTAGACGTTGCGTTCCAGGCTCACGTCCGGGACGGGCACGCCGGGAGCGAGGCGTACGTCGACGACGTTGTAGGTGTTGGAGCCGTCGTCCACGGCCCCCGCGCAGTAGACGATGTTCGCCAGTTCCTCGGCATGCCCGAGCACCCCCTCGCTGACCAGGAACCCCGCTGCCAGCGCGAAATCGTCGCCCGGCGTGCGCATGGTGATCGCCAGCGGCTTGCCGTTGAGCCGGATCTCCAGCGGCTCCTCCGCCACCAGGGTGTCGGGGCGCGTGTTCACCGCCCCGTCCCGAATGCGGATGACGCGGCGGCGTGCGGTGACCCGTCCCATGCTGATCGGTTCCGTTGCTGTCGGAGGCGGCGGACGGCCTTATTCTCACCGGCGCGGCGGACGGGACGGGACTCGGGGGCGCGAGGGCGGAAGAGGCGGTGATCCCGGGGTGAGCTGGGGCGGCTCGACGGAATCCGGTGCGGCCGTTCCGGCCGACGGCCCAGGGGCGTGGCCGGCGGTCCGCGCCCACGACCCACCCCTCCACCGGTTACCGACAGTCGTACGTGATGTGGGCCTCATCGCGTACCAGGCGCCCTCCCACAGGGCCGGACAGGAGGCTACCGTTCAGTAGGCAACGTGCTGTTCCCCGCCCCGACTGTGCACCGAGAGCGGAGAAACCTCATGGCACCGACCCTCAACACCCTCGTCCTGCGCCCCGGCGCCGAATGGGACAGCGCCTGGCAGCGCTGCCTGGAGCTGGCCCCCGAAGCGTTCCGGGACGATCGCGTCCTCAACCTCTGGAACGGCACCTGGCAGGCGGACGGCCGCCCGCTGCCCGCCGTCACCCCGGTCGACGGCACACCCGTCGCCGGACCCCCGCGGCTCGACGCGGAGGCCGCCCACCGTGCCGTTCGCGCCGCGCTCGACCAGCACCGGACCTGGCGCGAAGTACCGCTCGCCGACCGCAGGGCCCGGGTGAGCGCCGCGCTCGACGCGCTGGAGGAACACCGGGACCTCCTCGCCCTGCTCCTGGTCTGGGAGATCGGCAAGCCCTGGCGGCTCGCGCGGGCCGACGTGGACCGGGCGATCGACGGGGTCCGCTGGTACGTGGACGGCATCGCCGCGATGACCGAGGGACGCGTCCCGCTCCCCGGCCCGGTGTCCAACATCGCCAGCTGGAACTACCCGATGAGCGTCCTCGCCCACGCCATGCTCGTCCAGGTCCTCGCGGGCAACGCGGCGATCGCCAAGACCCCGACCGACGGTGGCCTCTCCTGTCTGACCCTGGCCTGCGCCCTCGCCGTGCGCGAGGGGCTGCCCCTGACCCTGGTCAGCGGCAGCGGCGGCGAGCTGTCCGAGGCGCTCGTCCGGGCGCCCGAAATCGGCTGCGTCTCCTTCGTCGGCGGCCGGGACACCGGCGCCCGCGTCGCGACCGCCGTCGCGGACCTCGGAAAACGGCACATCCTGGAACAGGAGGGCCTCAACACCTGGGGCATCTGGAACTTCACCGACTGGGACGCCTTGGCCCCGCAGATCCGGAAGTCCTTCGACTACGGCAAGCAGCGGTGTACGGCCTACCCCCGCTTCGTGGTGCAGCGCTCGGCCTTCGCGGACTTCCTGGCCGTGTACCTGCCGGCGGTACGGTCGGTGCGCTTCGGGCACCCGCTGGCGACCGAATGGCCGGCGGACGACCTCCCGGACCTGGACTTCGGGCCCCTGATCAACGCGGCCAAGGCGAAGGAACTCACCGACCAGGTCGCCGAGGCGATCGACCGTGGCGCCGTCCCGCTGCACCAGGGCTTACTGACGGACGGGCACTTCCTCCCCGGCCAGGACCGCAGCGCTTACGTCCCGCCCGTCACCCTGCTCAATCCGCCGCCCTCATCCCCCCTGCACCACGCGGAGCCCTTCGGTCCCGTGGACACCATCGTCCTCGTGGACACCGAAGCGGAACTGCTCGCCGCCATGAACGCGAGCAACGGCGCCCTGGTCGCCACCCTCTCCTGCGACGACCCCGCGACCTTCGACCGCCTCGCCCCGCAGATCAGGGCCTTCAAGGTCGGCCACGGGAAGCCGCGCTCGCGCGGTGACCGCGACGAGCTGTTCGGCGGCTTCGGCGCGTCCTGGCGAGGCGCCTTCGTGGGCGGAGACCTCCTGGTCAAGGCGGTAACCCAGGGCCCGACCCCGGACGAACGCCTGCCCGGCAACTTCCCGGACTACCACTTGATGCCCTGACGCGAGGCGCGCCGGCCGGCGCCACACGTGCGGCTCCGGCGCGGGGCGCGCGGCCGGCGCGGCGTGTGGGGCCGATAGGGCACGCATCCTCCCGGGCCAAAGCACCCGCCCACCCGCGGCGACCTCCGGCCCCCCGCTGCCGGCCCCCGCTTCCTGACCCAGCCCATGGCGGCGGAGCCCCCGCAGTCGAAAACCCGACCCCGCCCCGTTGAGCGTCACTCAGCCGCCGATGAGCCGCCTATGCCCATAAAAACCCCTTATGGCCGCCTTAAAAACCCTGGTCAGAGGTGCTTCGAAACCTTGGTAGAGTTATCCGTGTCGCCGCGGGGAGCGCCCCGAGGAGACAGCACCTGGTCCGGGTGGCGGAATGGCAGACGCGCTAGCTTGAGGTGCTAGTGCCCTTTATCGGGCGTGGGGGTTCAAGTCCCCCCTCGGACACCACTGAGAACCCCAGCTGAGCTGGGGTTCTTCTGTTTGTGTGGCTCTGGCGTGACCAACCACGTGACCAACAGCCGAGCGGACTTCCTCGTCATGGCAGGCGCCAGTTGTCAGTGGCGGCACCTACTGTGCGTACATGAATGACAACTCACTGAACGGGCGGGAGTCGATGTGAGGCCGAAGGGTGTCGCGCTGTATCACGACATGCGGGTCGAAGAGGACTTCATCAAGTGCGCCACCCGCCTTTTCTCGATCCTCAAGAAGGCCGCCGCGAGAACCCCGGTGCTCCGCGCCACTTCTACCTCGATATCCAGGGGCATCGCGACGCCGCCGGCGGCTACGACGATGACGCCCTAGAGATCATCCGCGACTTCGTTCCGGGATTCCTCGGTCCGTATCTCACGGAGACCAGCACACCGCTCTACCAGGCGAGAAACCCCGAGCCGCAACGTGAGGACGTCCCTGATGTCCTGAACATACGAGACCCCGACCGTGAACACGCCTGCGACCATCGCGAGCTGCCCGTACGCAACCGTGACAGCCACCCCGACCCCCGCCGGTCCAGGCCCCCGGTCCGGGCCATCGCCGACTACCTCGGTCTCGATGAGCCCATCTGCCTGATCTGCTGGCAGGCGCCGGTGGAGAGAGCCCATGTCGTTCCGGAGTCGCTCGGCGGTTCCAACGGTGTGCGTAACTTCGCCCTCCTCTGCCCGCGTCACCACCGTGAGGCGCCCGATGTCGCGGACGCTGAGGCGTTCTGGTCCTGGGTCGACTATGCCTGTGAGCGCGACGGCCATATGAAGTGGGAGGGTGTGGAGCCTGAAACGCTGGCGAAGGCGGAACGTGTCGGCCTCCACATCGAGACGTCTGGGCGCGGAAAGGCCTGCGCCATTTCGACCGACTCCGTGACGAACTTGTGCGTCACTACGGCTGGTGCCCGGGCGCGAGGCCGACGATGACCGGCCGGTGGTATCGAGGCGTCCGTCGGTCGAGTTGGCGGAGCGGACGGTGCGCAAGTCGCCTGACAACAGTGGCGCGCGGAGCTTGGCCGATGCCGCACGGCGGGCGGACATCGCGATCGAGGCGGTGGCACTCGTGCGCGACATCATCGCTTCGACGTGGGTTTCGAGTGCTGAGGAGGTGCTGCGGGGCATCAAAGAGGAGGCGGCGGACCGCACCGCACAGTTCGAGCGGCTGGCCGATGAGTTGACGGGGCACGCAGTCTGTCGGTACTGCGGCCACGCTATAGCGCGGATCGGGGACGCTCCCTGGCGCCACAGCGCTGCGGCGCCCATTTCCCGTGGCTGTCGCGCGGCCAGTTTCGACCGGGACGGCACCTGGGACGATTCCCTCGATCGAGCGTGGAAGGGGAGTCCGCCGAAGACGTATCGGTGAGCTGTCCGCAGACGCCAGTAGGGACGCGGTGGCGCGTTGGTTGGAACTCGATTCGCTCCGCGCCTGACGCAGGAAGAGTTCAAGTCCCCCTCGGACACCGGCAAGATCAGACGAAACCCCCGTTCATCGGGGGTTTCGCTGTTTCGTGGCCGTGGGGCCTTGGGGCGGAGTGGTCGGCAGGTTCGGAAGCTCGCCGCCGGTGTGGGGCGTCCGGTAGCTGTTCGCCGGTTTCCTCGCCTTCCGGCCGTGAGTGTGCTCAGGCAGTGACGGGACGACAGCTGCGGAAGGACCGGTAGCCGGTCCGGCAGGCTTCGTATGTTCGGCCGACTGGTTCGCGAGGTGGTCGAAGGCCGCGCCGATGGGCCGCGGGGAATCGGCGCTTCCCGTCGCTCCTCGACCGTGGTCGGCTGGGCCTCGGTATACATGTAGACTTATCCATGTCGCCACGGGGAACGCCCCGTGAGACGACACCCGGTCCGGGTGGCGGAATGGCAGACGCGCTAGCTTGAGGTGCTAGTGCCCTTTATCGGGCGTGGGGGTTCAAGTCCCCCCTCGGACACCAGTGGAACCCCAGTTGACCTGGGGTTTTTCTGTTTTCCGGGGGCGGTCGCCGGGTGTTCGACGCCGGGTGGCCTGTGACCCACGCGTGGTCCCTGCGCGGTCCGCCGTGCGAGCGGCGGTCAGGGTCCCGGTTTCCGTAGGCGATCTTCTCCTCGCCTCCGCCCGGCCCTCAAGTGATCTTTGTCGAAATCCCCGGCGGTGACGCCGCCGATCTGATGAGATGGCCTCCGCACGTGGGGGACGTGGGACGTGCGGAAACACGACACTCATGGTCCGTGGGGGAGCAGGGGCGGATGGCACGGGAATTCGGGGAAGTGCTGGGGCTTCCCTTGGCGTTGCCGGATCTTCCGGTCGCTCCGCTCGTGCCCGCTTACGCCGACCTCCGCGCGCAGCAGGCGGCGCTGGGGCTGCGGCACGCCGCCGACGGGCTCTTCCCGCCGACCGCGGGGCAGCCCGCGCGTGCGGTGCGTTTCCTCGTGCTGGACGGCCTGCGGATACCCGGGCGGGGAGGCCGCCCGCGCCATGTCGACCGCCGCTGTATAGCCGAGCTCCGTGCCGCCCAGGCCGGACCGGAGGCGACGGCCGCGGCCGCCTGGACCGCGTTGCTGGCCCGCTACGACGCCATCCTCGCCGAGGATCCCATGGGGCTGCGCCGCGTCGTGCTGTACGAGCTCTCGCGCCTGCTGGGCGAGGATCCGCAAGGTCCCCGGCCGGAGACCGCCGTCGCCTTGGGCGTCGACCCGCTGGAAGCCAAGGCCCTCGCCTACGCCGCGGGCCGTACGCCGCGCCTCGACGCCGACGGGCGGGAAGCCGCCGAAACCCTCCCGGACATATGGCGCGCGCACCGCGTCCGCCGTGCCCATGCCCTCGCCGGACGGCTTCCCACGCCCCTGCGCGATCAGCGCCTCGCCCGGCTCGTCGCCCGCATCGAAAGCCGGGCCGGGCACGCGGACCGGCTGCTCCGCGAGGCGAGAGCCCTGAAGCGAGCCGGTGAAGGGGAAGCCGCCGTCGGCCTGTACCTGCGGGCCGCCCGGGCCGCCGAGGACGACGCCCACGCGCTGCGCGGTCTCGTCCTCGCTCGCCGCCCGGGCGGGCTCCGCGTGGAGCCCGGCCATGAGGGTGTGCGTCTGGAATGGCGGATGGATGCCGTCTCCCCGGTCTCCGACGACGCCTCCCTCGTCTCCCCGGCTTCCCCTGCCTCCCCAAGCGCCAAAGCGTGGCGGATCCTGCGGCACGCGCCCGGGCACGCCCCCGTGGCCGTCGGAGAAATCGCGGCGACGCCCCCGCCCGGTGCGGGCGCGACCGCCGCCGTCGTCTTCACCGATGCCACCGCCGCCCTCGGCACCCGCGTCCGTTACGCCGTCCTCCCGCTCGCGGGCGGCCGGATCGCCGGGCTTCCGCTCGTCAGCCCGGACGTCCTCGTCGCGCCCGAGGCGGACGAGGTGCGGCTGTCCGACGCCCGTGCCCGGATCGAGGCGGAGTGGCGCACTCCGCCGGAGGCACGCCGCGTCGTGGTCGTACGCTCCGGGCCGTCCCCGGACGCCACGGCCGCCGAGATACCCGCCGCCCTCCACGGCTTTCGTGACGAGGGGCTGTCACCCGGCACGTACGAGTACGCGATCAGATGCGTCTACCGCACCGCCGACGGCCGCGAGATCCGCTCGCCGGGGCTCCGGGTCCGCCGGACCGTCCACCCGTGGCCCACCGCGGTGACCGCCCTGACCGTGGGGCCCGGCAGCACCCCCGGGACGCTGGAGGCCACCTGGACGGGAGGCGACGAAGGGACCGTCAGCCTGCGGGAATGGCCCGGTACGCCGCCTCCGGCCGGACGGGACCTGCTCCCCGGCGCGGATCCGCTGCCGCCGCCGCTCCCGTGGCCCCGTACCGGGCCCACCGCGTTCCGGCCGCCGCCCGGCACCGCCGCGTACCTCACCGCCGTCACCGTGCTCGGCGAGCGGGCGGTCACCGGCCCCAGCGTCCGCGTCGACGTCCCCGAGGCCGTCCGGGCGCTGACGGTGCGCCGGGCCGGAGCCGGCCGCGCGCGCCTGACCTTCGAGTGGCCGGGAGAGGCGGACAGGGTCCTGGTCCGCTGGTGGCAGGGCGGGGAAGCCGGCGAGCGCGTGGTCGCGCGCAGCACCTATTTCCGCGAGGGGCTGCACCTCGACGTCACGGCCGCCGCGCTCCGCGTGCAGGTGGAACCGGTACCCGCCGGGGGCGCCGACGTACTGCTCCCGCCATCGCCGGCGGCCGCGGAGCTCCCCGCCGACGTGGCCGTCGCCTACACGGTCGGCCGGTCGGCGCGGATCCCCGGCCGGCGCCGCCGGGTCACCGTGCGGGCGGAAGCCCTCGGCGCGGCCGGCCCCGCCGCGCTCCCGGACCTCCTGATCGTCGCCCGCGCCGAGGCGGAGCCCCTGCCCCGCACGCCCGAAGACGGCACGCCGGTGGGGCGCCTGAGCGGAGCGGAGTTGAGGGACGGGCCGGTGTTCCAAGACGTGGCGACGGCCGTGGCGGAGGCGGGGATCCGGCGCCCCTATACGGTCCGCGCCTTCCTGCTCGGCCCGCACGCGCACGCGGTGCGCCTCGAAGACCCCCCGTACAAGGACCTGGTGGTGCGCTGACATGACGACCGTCATCTGTCCCTACTGCTTCACCCGCGCCCGGGCGGCGCAGCTCGGCTACCGCTGCCGGATGTCCGCCACGGGCGTGCGCGGCGGGACCACGTGCGATCCCGAACGCGACGACGTCTGGGCCGACTTCATGGGGCCCGCTGTCGGCCCGCAGGCCCGGATGCGCGGCCCCGTCTTCCAGGCCCCCCGCACGCTGCGGGGCGGCGGCGGCCGGACGGACTGCCCCGGCTGCGGCGTCTCCACCTCCGTGCGCGTCTGCCCCCGCTGTCACAACGACCTGCCCACCGACTACTGCGACCAGGACAGCCGCATCATCGCCCTGGTGGGGGCGAAGGCCACCGGCAAGAGCACCTATGTCACGGTCCTGGTCAACGAGCTGCGGCACCGCGTCGGAAGCGCGTACCGGACGTCGATCGCCGCGATGGGCGACACCCAGCGCCGCGACCGGGAGATGGCCGACGAGCTTTACCTACGACACCAGCTCCCCGCCACCACCAGGCCCGCGGCGCTGGGGTTCAACGACCCGCTGCTGTACCGGCTCAGCGTCCCCTCCGGTAACCGCGTCCCTTCCGGCAACCGCTTCCCCTCCGGTACCCGGTTCCCCGGCGGCGGCCGGTTCCGGAGCGGCAGCAGGCACACCGCCCTGGTCTTCTTCGACGCCGCCGGCGAGGACCTGCGCAGCGCCGAGGCCATGGACCGCTACACCACCTACCTCGCCGCCGCCGACGGCATCATCCTGCTCGTCGATCCCTTGCAGCTGCCATCCGTCCGGGACGAGCTCGCGGGCCGGGAGGGGCCGCCCCTGCCGGCCGTGGAGACCCCGCCCCAGCAGATCGCCGCCGACATCGCGGCACAACTGCGCAGCCACCGCCGCGCCGGCGCGCGCGGCAGGCTCGCGACCCCCGTCGCCGTGGCGCTCACCAAGACGGACGTGCTCCGTCCGCTGCTCTCCCCCCAGTCGCCGCTGCACCACAACGCCTCGCACCAGGGCGGCATGGTCGACGAACACGACCGCACCGCCGTCCACCACGAGGTGCGCTCGCTGCTGGACGGCTGGGACGGCGGGGCGCTGTACCGGCAGCTCGAGAGCGACTTCTCCGACGTAGGGCTGTTCGGCCTGACCGCCCTCGGCGCGTCCCCGCCGGCCGACGCCCCGGCCGACGCGCCCAGGTCGGGCCCGCAGCCGGTCCGTGTGGAGGACCCGCTCCTGTGGCTGCTGGCCCGCCGGGGGCTGCTGCCCGTGCGCAGGGCGACGAGCGCGGCCCGTGCCGCCGTACGCGCGGAGGGGGCTGGCATCGCGTGACGCTCCAGCAGCTGCATTACACGTCGGCCGCCCCGGGCCCGGACGGTTCCGGTTTCCGCTTCACCGCCGTCAGCGAAGACGTGCCGGCCACCCTGCTCGGGGAGGTGGAGCAGCTGGTGGGGTACGAGCCGCCGCGCGACGCCCCGGCCCGGCCCACCGCCGACGAACTCGCGGCGATGCCCGTCGCGTTCGGCCACCACCGTCTCTCCGACGGCAGCCGCCTGCTCTGCCGGGTCGTCTACGTCGGCACCGACTACAGCGGGCGGTACGGGAACTTCCACGCCCACGCCGTCCGGCTGCCCGAAGGCCGGACGCTGCCCGGCGGCATGCTGCCCATCGAGGCCTGGGGCTCCCCGTTCTGGGCCCGCGACACCCCCGAGGGAGGCAGTCCCGACCAGCGGAAGGCGCTCACCCCGGAAGGACGCCCCGGCAAGGCGCGCCTGGTGGAGTTCGCGCGGTCCCGGGCGCGGCGGCTCGAACCCTTCCTCGCGGACGTACGGGCCCTGTTCCGCGCCGCCGACGCCCCCCAGCTCCTCCTCGTCGAGCGCGACAGCGCCGACGCGGCGAACTGGATCGCCATCGCCAGTTCCGCCCTCCCCACCGGCTTGGCCGACCGACTGACCTTCACCACGTACACCCGGCGGCCCCTGCTGGCCCGTCAGCAGATCGTCGGCACCTTCCCGGACGCCGACGCCGACTTCGGCGAGATCGTGTCCTCGCGCCGCTACCGCGTCCACGGCGGCACGGACGCGCCGACCGGGCCGGCCCCCGCGGCGTCCGACACCTGGGCGGCGGTCGCCGCCCGGCTGTGGCTGGCGGGACGGCCCGAGCTGGTGGCCCACGCCGCGCGGCGGCAGCCGGACGCCGGCATCGGCGTGCCGGACGACGCCGGGTACCTCGCCGCCCTGGCGGTGCGGGAAGGGGTCGGCCTGGACGCGGCCGGCCGTACGGCGGCGGCCCGCTGGGCCGCGGCGCGCTCCTCCGCCGCCGGCGTTTCCGAGGACTCCGCGGCCGGGCTTCTGCCGGGACTCGCCGCCGGCGGAACGGAACGCACCGCCGAGGAGTGGACGGCCCTCGCGGACCTCGCCGACGCGTTCGCCGCCCTGGCCGGCCATCCGGCCGTCGAGCCGCTCGCACACGACCTGCGGGCGGAACTGGACCGCGCGTCCACCACGTCCGGCACCCCCCTGGACGTGCTCCTGGCCCTGCACCGCCTCGCCGGGGCCCTCCGTCTCGACCGGACCGCCGTCGTGCCCGTCATCGCGGAACGGACGACCGCCGGTCTCCTCGACGCCTCGTCCGGCACCGGGGACGCCACCCGAGCCGCACTCGGGCATCCCGAGCTCGCGGCCGCCGTCCTCGGCCTTCTCGACCGGGCCGCCGCCACCGGTGATCCGTCGGCCGTCGCCCGCGCCCTCCCGGCCGCGCTCCGGGGCGCCGCCCTCGCCCTCCATCCCCACCTGCGCATGGCCGCGGCCCTGGCCGACGGCGGTCACCGCCCGCCCGCCGACCGCCCCGGCCTCTTCGACTTCCTCATGAGCAAGGCGGGGGACGAGGGCCGGAACACACCGTCCGTACCGCGCACCGCCTTCCGGCTCGCCTGGGGCGACACTCCGCCCACGACCGCGGAAGCCGGCATTCTGCTCGACCGGATCCCCGAGGCGTGGCTCTCCGGGGCAGGGCTCGACACCATCCTCGTCCGGACGGCACTCGACAGCCTCCCCGACGACCGGCACGCCCCCCGGCTCGCCAAGGAACTGCTGGCGCGCCGCGGCGCGACCCTCGATCCCCGGCAACGCGCCGCCCTCTCGCTGCTCGACCTGGCCGGAGACCTGGCGACGGGAGAGGCCGAGCCCCGGTGCGCCGGCCGCGCGGTCGCCCTGCGCGCGCAGGCCCGGCCGCTGGAGCCGGGCATCGACGACCGGGTGAGCACCGCGCTCGCCGAGCGGCTCCTCGACGCGGACACGCCCCCCGCCGAACTGCTCGTCCTCGCCCAGTGCGACGACGGCCACTTCCTGCGGGCCTACGCCCGGGCGGCGCGCCGGGAGAGCGTCGCCGACCGGATGCGCCGCGTCCCCCCGTACGCCGCGCACTGCTTCGTCGCCTGGCAGACGGCGTCCGGCTCCGGGGGCCGCTGGGAGGAGATCCGCACCGACCTGCTCACCTCCGTCCTGCGGCCCGTCGTGCGCCGTATGCCCGCCGAGGACGTGGACGCGCTGCGCGAGCGGCTGCGTCAGAGGGGAGGCCCCTGGGCCGCGAGATTCGAGGAGTGGGAACGCCCCGGTGTGCTCGGCCGGTTCGGGAGCCGCTGGAGGGGCAGGGGCGGCAAACGGCCCGGCGGCGCGAATGGCCACGGCGCCGGCGACATCCAACCCCCGCGCGACGAGCGCGTCGAGCCCCCACGCGTCGAATCGCCCTCGCCCCGCGAGGAATCCCCACGCATCGCGCCCCCACGCATCGAACACCCTCGAGAGGAGCGTCCCCGTTGAACGGTGGCCCCCTGGCCTGGCTGCTGATGATCGTGTGCCTGGGCGCGGGTCCGGTCGCGGCGGCCGTCTTCCTCCGTACCGTCCCCGACTTCCTGTGGCGCGCCCTCCACACGACCGCCCGCTGCCTGGGGCCCTGGCGGCCGGGCGCCCCGGATCCCCGGGTCGAGACGCCCGGCGGTGTGGACGAGCCCGCCCATCTGGCCTACTGGTACCGCCAGGTGTGGACGGACGTGACGTCCGCGGCCCAGAGCGGCGTCAGGGCCGCCCGGTACGCGCTGGTCCACTACTGGTTCGGACGCCTCACCCGCAACCTGCTGGGCGGCCGTAGGCCTTCGGGCCCCCAGGGGAAGAACGCCTTCACCCGTGCCGTGATGGTGATCGTCGGCCTCGGTACCGGGGTGGGCGCGGGCGCCGCGGCGGTCGTCTCGGGGCTCGTCTTCGCGGCGGTCCTGCTGCTCTTCCTGCCGGCCGTCGCCCTGGTCTGCGCGGCTCTGGCCACGGCCGCCCTGGCGGTACGGGCGGGGGAACGGGTGCTCCTGCTGGTGCGCGGGGTCCGCATGGCGTGTCCCCACCCCGGCTGCTACCGGCGGATCGCGCGCCCCGCCCACACCTGCCCGGCGTGCCAGGCGCGCCACGGCCGGCTACGGCCGGGCAGGTACGGGGTCCTGCGGCGCGTCTGCGTGTGCGGGACGACGCTGCGCACCGTCCGCTCCGGCGGGAGTGACGGGCCGGCGCCCCAGTGCCCGTACTGCGAGCAGCGGCTGCCCCGGGCGCTGGGCACCGCGCGGACCGTGCACCTGCCCGTCCTCGGAGGCACCTCGTCGGGGAAGACGATGCTGCTGGCCGCCGTGGTCGGAGGGCTGGCGTCCTGGGACCGGCGCGGCCTGCTGACCATGGAGTGCGCCACCCGCCACGACGCGGACGAACTCGCGGCGCTCTCCCGGCAACTCGACGGGCAGGGTTGGGCGCACGCCACCACGGCCCGCCGCCCCCGCGCCCTCATGCTCCTCGTCTCGCGGGGCCGCCGCCGGCGGCTGCTGTACCTGTACGACCCGATGGGAGAGAGCCTGCGCGACCCCGGTTCCGTGCGTGAGCAGCAGTACCTCGCCCACGCCGACGGGGTGGTGCTGGTCGTGGACGCGCTGGCCGAACCGGGCGTGCGCGCCACGCTGACCGGTGACGACGGGGGCCGGGCGGTGGCGGCCCGTCCCTCGCCCGAGGGGCCGACGGCCACGTACGAGCGGCTGACGGGGGAGATGCAGGCGCTGACCGGCCGGCGCGGGCGCACCCCGGTCGCCGCGGTGGTCACCAAGCGGGACGTCCTCGACCAGTTGGTCTCGCTGCCCGTTCCCGGTCCCCGTATCGACGTCTGGCTGGAGAGTGTGGGGCTCGGCAATCTCGTCCGGGGCCTGGGCCACGACTTCGGCCGGACCCGTTACTGGGCGGTCAGCGCCCACGCGGCCACCGGCGTAGGAGCCCTGGACGGCGAACAGCGGCGTGCCGCCGAGCCGGTGCTGTGGCTGCTGGGGCACACCGGCTTCCCGGTAAGGAAGTTGCTGACGGAGGAGACGGGAACTCCGGTAAAGGCGTGACGTCGCACGTCCCTCTCGGTAGGGTCATGACATCGGACGGTGAGGAAGAGAAGACCGCGCAAGGTGACACCCATACCGACCCGGACGCCCCTCGCGGTGCCGGCCCATGTGGCCAGGCAACGCCGCGTCGTTCTGGGACTGTTCATCACGGCATCCGTCGTCGTCGTCACGACCGTGCTGTTCGCCCTGCTACTGCTGACCGGAACAATGGAGTGATGCCCGCGTGAGCGATATCCCCGGTGGCCCGATGGAGAGCCGCCCGGTGCATTTCATCTGGATCCTCGACTGCTCGTACTCCATGGCGGGCGAGAAGATCGGAACACTCAACTACGCGATCCGGGAAGCGATTCCGGAAATGCGGTCCGTGGCGCACGACAACGCCTCGGCCCGGTTGCTGATCCGGGTGCTCACCTTCTCCAGCACCGCGCGGTGGCACCAGGCGACGCCCGTTCCCGTCGACGACTTCACCTGGCAGGACCTCCAGGTCGACGGGGGCACCAACCTCGGAGCGGCGCTGTCGCTCGTGGCGCGCGAGCTGGAGACGCCGCCGATGCCCCAGCGGGCCCTCAAGCCGGTGCTGGCCCTGGTCTCGGACGGCCAGCCGCTGGACGAGTGGCGGGACGGGCTGAAGGCCATCGACGCGACGCCGTGGGGCAGGAAGGCGGTGCGGGTCGCCATCGCCATCGGGGCGGACGCCGACCGGAGCGTCCTCCAGGAGTTCCTCGGGAACCCCGAGCTTCCCGTGCTGGACGCCAACAGCCCCAAGCAGCTGGCGGCGGCCATCCGCTGGGCCTCGACGGCGGCGGTCAAGGCGGCGTCGCAGCCCGTCGCGGGCGGCGGAACGGCGGGCGGCAAACAGCTCGGCCCCGCGTTCGCGCCGCCCCGCCTCCAGGACGATGACGACGACGTGTGGTGACCGTGCCGCATTGGGAACTTCTCAGCCGGTCGGTCAAGGGGCCCGGCAAGAAAGAGAACCAGGACCGGTTCGACGTCGTGGACGCGGGGGACGGCACCCTCGTCCTGGCCGTCGCGGACGGCCACGGCTCGGCCGCCCACGCGCGCAGCGACGTGGGCGCGCGGTTCGCCGTCGAGGCGTTCCTGCGGCACGGCCGGGCGTTCGCCGAGCGCGCCCGGGAGGCGGGCGGTCTGCGGCAGCTGTACCACGACGCCTGTGACCGGGTGCCCCGCGACATCGTGCGCGACTGGCGGGAGGAGGTACTCGGCCATGAGCGCGCCCACCCGCCGGAGGACGCGCACCAAGCCGACGCGCTGCTGCCGTACGGCACGACGCTCCTCGGCGCGGTGCTCGCGCCCGACCTGCTGGTCGCCTGGCAACTCGGCGACGGCGACCTGATGCTCGTCGAGGCCGACGGCTCGGTCAGCGCGCCCCTGGCACCGCTCGAACCGGAACTCGGGGACGAGACGGAATCCCTGTGCAGCCGCCAGGCACGGGAGCTGGTGCGGGTGCACTGGGCGCCCGTCGCCGACCCGGAACGGCTGCCGAGGATGCTGTTGCTGGCCACGGACGGACTGTCGAAGAGCTTCGCCGCCGACGACGGATTCGCCCGTTTCGTCGGGGAGTTGAGCGACCGGCTGGAGGCGGAGGGCGCCGCGTCCATCGGCGAGGCGCTGCCCGGGTGGCTGGAACGCGCCAGCCGGTACTCGGGTGACGACACCACCCTGGTCGCCGTCTGGCGGCCGTCGCACGACGGGGGTGCGTCCTCCGACGGCCCGCGCAACCAGGAAACGGAGGAACTCTGATGTCCGGCATGCTCGACGTGGGCGACCGGCTCACGACCGACTCGGGCGACGACGTGGAAGTCACCGGGATGCTGGGGTCCGGCGGCCAGGGCGAGGTCTACCGGGTGCGGACGCCGCACGGCGACAAGGCCCTCAAGTGGTACTTCCCGAGCTGTGCCACACCCGAGCAACGCAAGATCGTCGAAGAGCTGGTCAGCCGCGACTTCGACGACAGGCGCTTCCTCTGGCCGCACGCCGTCGTCACCGGCGGCGGCAGCGGGTTCGGCTACCTCATGGACATCCGCCCCGACCGGTTCAGAAGCCTGCCGGACCTCTTCCGCCGCCGGCTGCGCACCACCCCCACGGCCCTGGTGACCGCGGGGCTCAACACGGTGGGGGCGTACCAGACGCTGCACTCCCGGGGCATCGCCTACCGGGACATCTCCGGGGGCAACATCTTCTTCGACCCGGCCAACGGCGACGTCCTGGTCTGCGACAACGACAACGCCGTGGTCGAGGGGGAAGCCAGCGGGATCTCGGGAACCATGGAGTTCATGGCCCCGGAGCTGGTGCGCGGCGACCCCGGGGCGATCCCGGGTACCCAGACGGACCTCCACTCGCTCTCCGTCCTGCTGTTCATGCTGCTCATGAACCACCACCCGCTCAAGGGCAGGGCGGAACTCGCCATCCGCTGCCTCGACGAGGCCGCCGAGAAGAAGCTGTACGGCAGGAACCCCGTCTTCGTCTTCGACCCCGACGACGGCAGCAACGCGCCGGACCCGCAGGAGCAGAGCACCGTCCTGGCCACGTGGGGCGTGCTCCCGCCCGTCCTGCGCACGCTGTTCGTCAGGAACCTCACCCAGGGGCTGCGCGACCCGTCCCGCCGCGTGCGCGAGACGGAGTGGTGCGACGCCCTGCGCGCGGTCCGCGACACCATCGTCGACTGCGCCGGCTGCGGCCGACAGAACATGACCGAGCCCACCTCCGTCCGGGCGCGCGACTGCTGGTACTGCCGGAGCACCCTCGTCCTGCCGCCCCGCCTCGTGATCACCACGGCGATGCTGAAGGACGAACGCCATCTGCGGCTGCGCCGCTCGGCGCGGGTGCACGCGCACCACCTGCGGGACGAACCCGCGACCTACGACTACGGCGACGACACCGTCGTCGCCGAGCTCGTCGAACACCCGCAGAAGCCCGGGCGGTTCGGCCTCGCCAACCGGTCCGCGACCACCTGGAGCGCCCGCCGCTCGGACGGCACCGCCCAGGACGTGGCACCCGGCCGGACGGTTCCGCTGCGGTCGGGGCTGGAGATCGACCTGGGCGGGGCGCGGGCCGTGGTCCACGCCGAGTGAGCGGACGGGCCGGGCTCACATCCCCAGAGCCTGGCCCAGCTCCCGGGCGAGGGCCAGCGATCCGCTGCCGGCCGCCGCCCCGGTGGTGATCAGCTCCAGCCACTGCCGGATACGCCCCCGGTCCACGGGACGCCGTTCCTCGTCCGCGCGCGTCAGCTCGCCGCGCACCAGCGCGGCGGGCTCCGCGAGTTCGGGGCTCTCCGCGCTCAGCCGCCGCACGAGCTCCCCGGCCAGCCGCAGCGCTTCGGCCGGGGACTCGCCGTGCCGGATCTCGATCCTGCCGTGGTCGCCGAAGTTGCTCGGCCCCGTGATGTTGCCGTGGATGTTGAACGTGCTCATCTGACTCCTCGTCTTCTGCGAAGGGATGGCGGGGCGCAGGTCTCCCTGTCAGCCGCCGCCCTGTCCGGACGCCTGCGGGCCGTGGTGGTGGATCTGGCCGCCGGTGCCGATGTTGGCGGTGCCGGTGATGTCACCGGAGATGTTGTACGTCTGCGTGGAGATGACCTGCTGCGCGCGGTCGAAGTCACCGGTGTCGACGTGGTGGTCCTGAAGGAAGCGCTCGGTGGCGATCAGCACGCCCTGCTGGAGCCGCAGGAACGTGTCCCGGGAGTCCATGCGCTCCGTATGGCCCATGGCGTTCCAGTCGGAGCACCGGTTCCGCAGGCTGTCCGTGGCACCGTAGTCGTAGGCCTCGTGCTGCTTGGCGATGCCCCTCCGCCGCCGTTCCAGTTCGCGGGCGTACCGGGCCCGCCCGGTACGCCGCCGGGAGATCCGGCCGGGGGCGCCCCAGACCTCCCGCCAGGTGCGGGACGCGCCGAACCGCAGCAGGCTCGACCAGTACGCGAACCCCTGGACGGGCACGTACCGGACGGCGTCGAACCGGGCCTGCAACGGGGGTATCACATAGGCGGCCACCTCCCAGGACAGCCGCGGAGGCAGCAGCCGGGCCCGCAGGTGCATGGAGACGACGATGTTCCCGGCCTCGCCCACCATCTCCAGGCTCAGGTACGTCCGCATGCCGGCGCCCGGCTGTGCCGCGGCGGACTGCACGTACTGCCGGGGGATGCGCGCGACGGGCCGCCGCAGCGGGTCCGGCAGCAACTCGGGCAGGAACGGCACGCTCCCGCCCCGGACGTAGAGGCGGTTCTGCGCCCTCAGGCCCTCCAGGCCGACGATGTGCTTCATCTCCTCGGCCACGTACGTATGGAGGTCGATCACATCGAAGGGCTTGATCGTGAGCTTGCCGCCGGTGGGGGAGTCCGCGGGACGGCTCACGTCGATGGACTCCCAGACGACTTCCTTGATCTTCCGTCCGCTGCCCACGAAGGGGTTGCTCGCTTCGAACCGTTCGTCGTACGGCAGGACGTTGGCGCGACGCAGCTCCCGCAGGCGGTCCTCCACCTCGGCGGCGACCGGCGGCGCCAGGTCCTGGGGCTTGTCCGTGCCCCGCTGCACCTCCAAGGCGGCCTGCCGGGCCCGGTGTTCGTCCCGGCAGACCAGCACCGCCCCGCAGCCGAGGAGGGCCACGGCCGCGAGGAGGCACACCCACCAGCCGGCGCCGGCGCCGACGAACAGGCTCCCGAGGGCACCCGACAAGGCCGCGACCAGGCCGAGCAGTACGAGGCCGAGCCGGGCGTCCCGCGACGTCCGGCGCCGCACGGCCGCTTCGGCGTGGCGGACGAGCGCGAGCAGGTTGACGCCCAGCGGCAGGCCGTTGGCCTTGAGCCGGTCGGCGACGAACTCCCGCCGCACCTCCTCCGCGAAGGCCTCGTCAAGGTGGGCCGTCGCGCACATCCGGCGCGTGACGACGTCCCCCCAGTACTGCGGCAACGGCGGCAACTGTCTTGGCGCCATGCGTTTCCCTCCCCTGCGCCCGCCCGGTGACCGGGCCGGGATCACCCTAGGGCAAGGCGTTGCCGTGCGGTACGCCGTGGGATCTCTGGTGGGGGGAGGGGGGAAGGTCCGCTCAGGGCGGACGGGGCGCGACCCCGTTCGGCGCGCCCGCCCCGGAGCGCTGCCGTCTGCCCGGTGAACCGCCGGGGCCCCCGATGATCTTCCGTGACCGGCACGCGGCATAATCGGACATCCCGGGTGAAAACCTGGACCCGACCGCCCCGACAGGCAAGCGCAGGAGCACGTTCATGATCTTCATCGTCGTCAAGTTCACCGTCCGTCCCGAGCGGAGCGAGGACTGGCTGGGCCTCGTCGAGGACTTCACCCGGGGCACCCGCGAGGAGCCGGGCAACCTCTTCTTCGAGTGGTCCCGCAGCGTCGAGGACCCCCACCAGTTCGTCCTCGTCGAGGCCTTCGAGGACGCCGCCGCCGGCGAGGCGCACGTCAACTCCGAGCACTTCAAGACGGCCATGGCCTGGATGCCCGACCTCATCGCCAAGACCCCCGAGATCGTCAACGTCGAGGTGCCCTCCGAGGGCTGGTCGGCGATGGCGGAGCTGTCGCCGCGCGGCTGAACCGGCGGTACGCGGCCCGGGCCCCGTCCGTCCTCCGGGGGAGGGCGGGCGGGGTCTCGGCGTCTTCGGGCGCCGCCAGGACGCCCCCGAGGGGAAAGGTGCCATTGAAGGCGTCGTGGTGGGTACCGCACGATAAAGGGCGAAGCGGTGGTGGCGTCGGGGAAGGCGGGGCGGCGTGGTGGAGGTTCGGGACGTCGTGATCGTCGGGGCCGGGCCCACCGGGCTGGCCCTGGCGATCGCGCTGCGGCGGTACGGGCTGGACGTGCTCGTCGTCGAGAAGGAGCCCAGTACGAAGAAGGAGGCCCGCGCGTGCGTCATCTGGCAGCGGGCCCTCGAAGCGCTTCGGGACATCGGGTGCGCGGACGCCCTGGTCGCGGAGGGGCTGGCGGTGCGGAGAGGGGCGTTCAGGCTGCGTGGGCGGCTGCGCGCCGAGTACGACATGGCCGTGCCGGGGACGGCATTCCCTCACCCGCTCTCCATCGAACAGGACGCCACCGAGCGGCTGCTCCGCGACCGGCTGCGGGCGTCGGGGGAGGACGTCCGGTGGGCCACCGAGGCCGTGACGGTACGGGTCGGGGCGGATGGGGCCGAGGCCGGTCTGCGGGGGCCGGACGGGCGAGTGCGTACCGTCGCGTGCCGGTGGCTCGTGGGGTGTGAGGGGGCGCACAGCATCGTGCGCAAGACCCTGGGTATCCCCTTCGAAGGCGAACGCCGCGCCGGGCTCCAGGCGGTGCAGATGAACGCCAAGCCCGACTGGGGCTTTCCGCAGGACCCCGGTCTCACCCAGATCTTCCTGCACCGGGGCGTCTCGCTGATCGTCAGTCCGCTGCCCGGCGGGGGACACCGGTTCTTCGCCTTCCGCGACGACCCCGCGCCCCGGAGCGAGGAACCGCCGGACACCGAGGAGATGCGGGAGCTCGTCGCACGCGCCACCGGTGACCCCGGCGTCCGGCTGGTGCCGACGACCCCGCCGTGGAGCAGCCGGGCCCGCTTCCACGACCGGCTCGCCGCCTCGCTCCGCCACGGCGCCGCCCTGCTCGCCGGCGACAGCGCCCACCTGTGGGCGCCCGTCGGCGGACACGGCCTCAACGCCGGACTCTGCGCGGCCCACAACCTGGGCTGGAAGCTCGCCGCCGTCCACCGGGGACGCTGTCCCGAGGCGCTCCTCGACACCTACTCCGCCGAACAGCGCCGCACGGCCGCCGGGGTGATGCGCGACATGCGCCACAACATCACCGAACTCCCGCCCGGCCCCCTGACGCTCGCCGCCCTGAGCCTCGCCGCGCCGGTGGTCCTCGGCAGCAGGCGGGCCGAACGGCGGACCCGGCTGTTGCTGAGCGACTTCACCCGGCACCACCGGCCGAGCGCCCTCTCCGCCGACGCCGGCACCGGCGGCGGCCGGCGGATGCCGCCGCGCGCCGGCGACCGGCTCCCCGACCTCCCCGTCCGCGAGCGGGACGGCCGCCCGCGGCGCCTGCACGACCTGCTCTCCTACGAGCGGTGGACGCTCCTCGTCTTCGGGGACGGGCACGACCGGGGCGGGGCGGCGGATTTCGCGGGGTTCCGGGAGCGGTACGGCGACGCCTTCGAGACGTTCCCGGTCCGTTCCGAGACGGACGTGCCCGGCGCGGTGCCCGCCGGGACGCTGCTCCTCGTCCGCCCGGACGGGTACGTGGGTCTCCGGGCCGCCGCCGACGATCGGTCCGCGCTCGCGGCCTACCTCGAACGGTGGTTCGTACCGGCTCGGGAGCGGTGAGGCTCGGCGGCCCCCGGGGGGCTCGGGAGTACCACTCGTCTCAACGGCCTACGCGCACCACCATCTTCGACGGGCCGTGGAAGACCAAGTCGTCCGCGTACCGCACGGGGCCGCCCGGTTCGTCCTCCGCCGGCCGCAGCCCCGGCAGGCCGGTCAGCAGCCGGGCGAGACCGATCTCCGCCTCCACGCGCGCGAGCGGGGCGCCCAGGCAGTAGTGGGCGCCCAGCCCGAAGCCGCAGTGGCGGCGGGCGTCGCGGCGGACGTCCAGCCGGTCGGGGTGCGGGAAGCGGCGGGGGTCACGGTTGGCCGAACCCAGGACCAGGGTCACCTTGTCGCCCTTCCGGACGCGGCGGCCGCCGATCTCACCGTCCTCGTGCGCGCGCCGGCTGATCATCTGCACCGGGCCGTCGTAGCGGACCAGCTCCTCCACCGCCCCCGGCAGCAACTCCGGCCGCTCGCGCAGCAGACCGAGCTGATACGGGTGGTTCAGCAGGGCGAGCAGGCCCTTGCAGAGGAGGTTGGTGGTGGTCTCGTGGCCGGCCGTGAGCAAGTGGACGCAGGTGCCGACGAGGACGTCGTCACCCAACGGCTCCTCCTCGGCCGCCCGCAGCATCGCCGATATGAGATCGGCGTCGTGGCGGGCGTTAGGGCTGCCGGTGCCGTCGTCCTCGCTGTCGCCAGACCCGGCCGGGCCCGCGGAGCGGCGCCGGGCCAGTTCCGCGCGGAAGTACGCGTCGAGCTCACGGGCCGCCGTGTCCGCCACCCGGTAGGCGTCGCTCCGCCGGGCGGCGCGGGCGCTCGTCGCCTGCTGGAGGTCGACCGCGCGGGCCCGGAACCAGGGCCGGTCGTCCGCCCGTACCCCCAGCAGCTCGCTGATCACCAGGATGGGGAAGGGCGCGGCGAACCGGTCCACCAGATCGGCCCGCCCGTCCTCCGCCAGGGCCTCGCCCAAGGCGGCGGTCAGCCGGCCCGCGAGCGCGTCGACGCGCGGCCGGAGCCGTTCGACCACGCGGGGCGTGAAGCTCTTCGCGACCAGCGCGCGGACCCGGGTGTGCCGCGGCGGGTCCATGAAGACCATCCAGTCCGAGGCCGTCCGGCGCAGGTGCGGGCAGTCGGCCGGCAGCGGCGCCGGCAGACCGCCGCGGCCGTACCGGCGGTCGGACAGGACGGCGGCGACGTCGGCGTGCCGGAAGACGTACCAGCCGTCCTCGCCCCGGTGGACGGGGTCGTCCTCCCGGTAGCGCTCGTAGGACGGGTACGGGTCGGGCACGTGCACGTCGGAGAGGCGGAAGGGGGCGAGGGGTGTCGTCATGGGCGCTGCCTCTCGGATGCGGGAGCCCGGCTGCGGGTCTCGCCGACGTGGGGCTCGTGGGTGCGGGGCTCGTGAGTGCGGGTCTGGTGGATGCGGGGCTTGTCGATGCGGGGCTTGTGAAGGCGGGCTCGTGGATGCGGGGCTCGCGGGGACGGGTGTGCCGGGCGTGGGTCTCGGACGCGCGGCCCCCGCCCGTACCGCTGTCGTCGCTCATCCGTGGCCCTTCCCCCCGGGATCCGCCGCTGCCCGGAAGGCGTCGGCGTAGAACGCCGCCATGTCGCCTACCTGGCCCGGCACCCGTGGGCAGGCGCGGGCCGCGGCGGCCAGGTGGGAGAAGCGCAGGGCGAGGGCGCGCCGGGCGACGTCGGGGCGGGAGACGGGCTCGGGCACGGTTTCGAGCTCGAACGTCGGCCCCGCCGTCCGGCCGCGACGCCCCGAGTCCATGGTGACCAGCAGCTCCGCCAGGGGGCGCATCATGCCGGTCATGACGTCGATGGAGGCGTTCATCAGCTTGGAGCGGCGCAGGCTGCCGTCGGCGGCTTCGCCGAAGTGCTGGACCATCAGCCGCAGCATCAGCTCGTACGCCTGGTTGAACAGCCGGGCGACGGCACGTGCCTCCGGGTCCGTGATCGGGTCCTTGGCCGCGTCGCCGGAACCGAGGGTGGGGTTGCGCAGCACCGGATAGGCGGGATCCCAGGGGAGCAGCCGGCCGTGCGGGCCGGGGGCGCGCTCCGTGGTGAGGAGTTCGCCGATGCGCAGGAACGTCTCGAAGTGCGAGGTCTCCGGCGGGGGAGTGGTGCCGGAACCTCCCTCGCCCTGTTCGGTGATGAGGTCGACGGCGAACAGCGCGCTGGACAGGTCGTCGACCTCCAGCTGGTAGTCCGGGTGCGCGGTGTTGACGGACTCCCGCATGAAGAGGTGGTGTTCACCGCCGCCGCGTCCCTTCTCCACCAGGAACAGGTCCGGGACGCGGCGCAGCCCCTCGCGGATGGCCGCGTACAGCTCGCTGATCGACCCCCAGGCGCCGGCGCGCGGCGTGGCCGGGGCGCGCTCCGGCGCTCCCTCCCGGCGGAGCGCCGGGGTGAGGCCGGCGGGCTGCTCGACGGCGATGTACCGCTGGACGCTGCCGATGCTCAGCCCCTCCAGGGCGAAGTCCAGCGGCACGGGCAGTTGCCCGTTGAGCGTGCCGAAGTCGATGACGGGGACGTGGAACGGTTCGCCGAGCGCCGTGATGATGTTGTTGACCAGCAGGAAGTGGATCATCTCCTCGCGGGCGACGCTCAGCAGGGCGCCGCGGATCCCGTCGTCGAGCGTCGCCCCGCCCTGGCCGCAGACGAGCTCCAACTGGCGCGGGGTCCACAGGCCGCGCCGGACCAGGACGCGGCCCGCGCCGTACGCCGGCAGCGAGAACGCGGCGTACAAGTACTGGAGCATCACCGCCAGTTCGAGTGTCGCCGCCTGTTTGAGGACGGCCCACAGCCGGCCCCGGGTGGTGATCGCCGGCGGCGGGGACGGCGGTGCGGGCACGGTGAGCGGCGGACGGCTCGCGGCCTGCCGGTTGCGCAGGTAGGCGAGGAGCAGCCGGGCCTTCGGGTCGGTGAGCTCCCGGGTGGGCGGCATGTAGTACGTGCGGTCCTTGTTGCGCGGATCGCACATCTGCCAGGCGAGTTCGGCGTACGTCTCCACCTTGCAGCGGTCGGCGAGGGAGAAGACCTCGGACTTCATGAAGGTGGAGACGTGCTCGTAGTAGGCGAAGACCTCGCGGTGCAGGAGGTCGAAGTCCACGTCCTCGCGGGGGATCGCGTCGAGGTGCCAGTCGTCCGGCAGGACGCGGACGGCCAGCGAGCCGGCGCCCGCCCAGAAGCCGAGCGCGTCCGCGTCGTCGTATGCGGTCCAGGCGGAGCCGGGTGCGCGGGGGTCGGTGCCGGGGGCGTCGGAGGGGCCGGTCGAGAGCAGCACCCGGCAGGTGCCCGCGCGGTCGCCGCGCAGGAGGAGCTCGCCGTGGCCTTGGGCGTCTGTGGTGAGGGCGCACTCCGGGGCGTAGGGGGTGGGCGGGGTGTGTGGAGCGCCGGGGGTGGGTGTGTTGGATGTGATGGGTGCGCTGGACGGGGTGGACAGGGCGTGGGAGGTCGGCGATGGGTGGTGCGTTGGGGGTGCCAGGGGTGTAGGAGGCGTCGGTTCCGGCTTCGGTCCGGCCCCCGGCTCCTCCGCCGGTGCCGTCCGCGCCGCTCGCAGCCCCAGCACCACCGCGTCCGCGCAGCGCGCGCCCGGCGCGCCCGCCGTGCGGTCGGCGGGCAGCGCACGGGGGTTGTAGTACTGGCGCGCACGCACCTCGACGGGCGCCGGGCGCCCGCGTACGAACGAGCGCACACGCACTCGGACGGCGTGATCGTCGCCGCGCGCGCGGTCGCGGTGGTGCAGCACCACCAGCGCGTCGTCCGACTGCACGACGGCCTCCCGCTCGGCCAGCAGCGTTTGCCGGCGCCCGTCGGGCGCCGTCCGAGTCAGCAGTAACCGCTCGTCCGCGGCCTCCGGAAGGCGGCGGTCGGTGCCCCCGTCCGCGGTGGGCCGGCTCGCGGGGATCCGGTCCATGGCGGCTTGGTCCGCAGAGGCCCGATCCGCGGAGGTCTGGCTCGCGGAGGCCCGGTTCGCGCGGACCCGATCCGCAGAGGTCCGGTCCGCAGAGGTCCGGTCCGCGGAGGCCCGGTCCGCGGAGGCCCGATCCACGGAAACCCGCGACGCACGGACCCGGTCCACGGTGACGAGCCCCGAAGTGGCGTCCGAGGGGTACGCGCCGGCGGGCAGCCGGGCGACGAGCGCCCCCGACGCCGTCCTCAGTTCCAGGTCGCCCAGGTCGAGGGCCGGCCCGAGCACGTGCAGGGGTCCCGGCCCGGCCTCCTCCGCCCGGTGCGTGACAGGGACCGCGGTGATCATGTCGAGCACCGCCCGGTCGTCCGTCAGCCGCACCGTCAGATGCCGCAGCGGACTCCCGGGGACGGGCTCCAGCAGCCGCCCCGCGGGGTAGGTGCGCAGCTCGTGGGCGTACCAGGGCGCCACGGTGCCTCGGACGCGCCAGTGGCTCGGGGCGTCGGGGACCACCGGGGTGCTCATGGCGTCCAGGGCGAACCGGACGACGAGACCGTCCGCACGCCCCTCGTCCACCGCCGAGCGCAGCGCCTCCGTGACGGGGGAGCGCACCGCGCCGGGCAGCCACTCCGCCGCCTTCCCCTCCACCACGAACTGGTGGACGGCGGCGTACCGCAGCTGGTCGGCCAGGACGTGCTCGCCGACGTCCAGGATCCGCCCGAACTGCACCCAGCGCGGCGGCTGGAAACCGGTGACGCCCCCGGTGAACAGATAGCCGTCGTCGTGCGAACGGCCCAGCCGGCCGACCCCGAACCGCCCCGTCATCAACGCCGTGGTCCACCGTGACGCGGGGTCGAGGTCGAAGACCCGGGCTCTGTTGACGGTGGTGCGCAGGTACGGGTTGTAGTGGCCCCAGACGTCCACGGCGCGCCCGACGACCGGATCGTCGGGGTCCGTCCGCCCGTCCGGGCCCTGGACGGCGGTGACGCGCGCGTCGAGCAGGAAGTGCCCGTTGCCGTCGAAGTTCCAGCCCGTCGCCATGCTGAACTCGCCGTCCCGGCACGGACGTCCGTGCCGGTCGTAGTGCGGACCGCGGCGCCGCAGCCACGCGTGGTACTCGCCGGCCGGCCGGTCGGTGGGGAACGCGGTGGGCTCCGGGCCGTCGTCGACGAGCGCGCGCGGGCCCGCCAGGTCGGTCAGGCCGTTGCGCGGCCCGGTGGGCAGCCGGGTCGTCGCGACGCCGGCGAAGTGCAGCCGGGGCAGGTCGAAGACGCTCACCGCAGGGCCCCCTCGCGCCCCCGGCGGCCGGGCGCGCCCAGGACGCGGGCCGGCGGCGCGTAGTGGACGACCTGATGGACGGCGTGCAGTGCGGACTCGATGGCGCCCTCGATCCAGGCGGGCGCCGTCGAGCAGTGCTCGCCCGCGAAGAACAGCCGGCCGGCGGGGCGGGCCGCGCGCAGCCGCTCCATCTCGCACTCGGCCGCCGACCTGCCCCAGCGGGTGGCGCAGCCGCCGCTCCAGCGCGACGCCCCCCAGACGGCGCTCACCACGCCCAGCACCATGCCGGGCCGGCGGAGCCGGGGGTGCGCGGCGGCGAGCTCGTCGAGGACGAGGCGGTGCCGCCGGCGGGCCGGCAGCCGGCCGAGCCGCTCGGCCTCGTCGCCGATGGTGTAGCTGGCGAGCAGCGCGGCGCCGCGGCCCGGAGGACCGCCCTCCGCGCTCCGGGCGTCCGGTGCGAACCCGGCCTCCGCTGCGGCCCTGGCATCCACCGCGGCCTCGGCATCCGCCGTGGGGTAGTACGTCTGGCGTATCAGCCCTCCGGTGAACGACGCTCCGCCGCGGATGCCCTCGTCCTCCCAGAAGGGCTCCCGGCAGTGGACGGCCACCTTGGTGGCCGGGCAGTAGACGACGTCCTCCAGCACGGCGCGCTTGTCGTCGTCGACGCCGCTCAGACGCAGCCGCCGGAGCGCCGGGAAGGGCAGGGTGCAGACCACGAAGTCGGCGTGCTCCACGGCCGTACGCGCCCCGGCGCGCACGCGGACGAGCACGCCGTCGTCCCGGACGTCGATGCCCACGACCCGCCGGCCGCAGGACAGCCGGCCCTTGAGCCGGCCGGCGAGCCGGCGCGGCAGCTGGTCCATGCCGCCCTCCAGGCGGAGCAGGGCGGGGCTGGTCTCGGTGAGGATGTCGTCCAGGAAGCTGTTCAGCCGTCCGCTGCACCCCGTCCGGATCTCCGGATGGGCCGTGAACAGGGAGTGCAGGTCGATCCGGTCGCGGGCCGGGCCGCGCAGATGGGGCGTCAGGTCGAGGCGGGCGACGAGGTCGAGGAGCTGGCGGTGCAGGTCGTCGCGGAGCGCCGCGCGCAGCTCGGGCGGCGCGGTGGCGTCGACGACGGCGGTCAGCCAGGCGCCGAAGGCGACGGTCGGCGCGTCGTACCGGAGACCGGCGCCGCGCAGCGCGAGCTCGGCGCGGAAGTTCTCGCACAGCGGCCCCGAGGCTTCCCGCACCCGGACGAAACCCGAGGGGACGCGCAGAAAGGCGTTCTCCTCGGACAGGAGCGTCGTGAACCCACGCAGCTTTCCCGTGAGGCCCATGCGGTCGATGTATTCGAGAGTGAGGCGGTGGTGCGCCGGAATGCGCATGGCGCCCAGCTCCACCGCGGGAGCGTTCGGCCCGGTGCCGAAGCGGTGGGTGAGGACGCGGCCGCCGATGCGGCTGTCGCCCTCGATCACTTCGACCCGGAAGCCGCGGCGCTCCAGCTCGTAGGCGGTGGTCAGCCCCGCGACCCCGGCCCCCAGCACCAGGACGCGCGGCCTTTTCTGTTCGATTCCGTCGAACGTGTGCACATGCCAAACTTCAGGCCTGCCGGACATTGAAGGTCCCCCCGTAAATGTGACCTATTTCCATTTTGTGGTTCCTGAAGACGCCACGGGATCGGAAATCGCACAGCGGTTTTCCCGGGTACGCGGGGCTCCCGGGAATCCCGGCAGGTCGGCGGGTGACGGGCGTAGACGAATTACGCGCGAGGGATAAGCGCGCCGGCCGCATCCGCCCCGGGGCGGATCACGCGGAGCGCTTACGGCCGTGCGACGGAAGGACCGTCCCGACCTGCACCGTCGCCCCGGCACACGGCCGTACTCCATCGGGAGTACGGCCAACCCCGTTCGCAGGGACGAGGACGCGGCAGGCGGGGCGCGGCATCGTGGACGGTATGAACGACGGTACGGACCACAGAGGCACTCCGTGAGCCTCCTCGCGCTCTCGGTGCTGCTCTGCCTGGTGTCCGCCGTCTGCTACGCGGCGGCGGCCATCGTGCAGGAGCGGGTCGCCGCGGCGGCCGGCGGCGGGATCGGCGGGCCGCTGCGCAGCGGAGCCTGGTGGGGCGCGGTCGTCCTGACCGGCTTGGGCGCCGGACTGCACGTACTGGCGCTCGCCTGGGGCCCGTTGAGCCTGGTGCAACCCATGGGGGCGCTCACGATCGTCTTCGCGCTGCCCATGGCGGCCGTCTTCGCCCACCGGCCGGTCGGCGCCGCCGGCTACCGCGGGGCGCTGCTCGCCACCGGCGGCCTCGCCGGACTGCTCGCGCTCACCGGGCCGCCCCGCACGGAATCCCTCCCGGCCGCCGAACGCCCGCTGCTCGCCGCCGTCATGAGCGCCGCCGTGGTGCTCCCCGCCCTCGCCGCCCGCCGGGCGCGCCGGCCCGGGATACGCGGCGTACTCCTGGCGACGGCGGCGGGCGTCGCCTTCGGCATGGGCTCGGTCTTCACCAAGGCCGCCGCCGAGGACATCACCGCACACCGGACCGGCGCGCTCCTGCCGACCCTTCTCGTGACGGCGGTCCTGGCCTCGGCGGGCATGCTCCTCTCCCAGGCGTCCTACCGTGGCGCGGGCCTCGCCGGGCCGCTGGCCACCGTCACCGTCGTCAACCCCGTGGTGGCCGCCGTCGTGGGCGTCTGCTGCCTGGGCGAGGCCTTCCGGTACGGCCCGACGGGCGGGGTGCTCGCCGGGCTGGCGGGCGCCGGGGCGGCGGCGGGGGTCGTGATGCTGACGTTCCGTGGGGCGGGGGCACCTGAGGTGCCCGGGCCCCGGGAGGCGGCAGGGACGAACGCGGCGCCGGGCGGGCTCGCCGGCCCACGGCAGGCCGACGGGTCGCCGGTGCCGCGGACCGGCGGACGTCCGCCGACGACCGGCGCCAACCACCGGCCGTCCGGGCCGGGTGACGGAACGGCCGCCGGGCGGGGACGGCGGCCCGTCACCCGGCCCGGAGGGCGCTGCCTGGTCGCGTCGTCACGCCAGCGGTCGCGGACGGGCTGACGGGGCGAACGGGGCGGGGACGTAGGTCGCGGCGACGG